>JANXWU010000293.1 GCA_025350985.1 Spartobacteria bacterium
CATCAGTTTTCCAAACATCATCTCCGGCGGCTCCGCCACGCCGACGTAGTTCCCGAGGCTCTTCGACATTTTGTTCACGCCGTCGAGCCCTTCGAGAAGCGGCAGCAGAAAGACCACCTGCTCGTGCTGTCCTTCCTCGCGCTGGAGCGCGCGCCCGACCAGGCAGTTGAAAAGCTGATCGGTGCCGCCGATTTCCACGTCCGCTTTGATCATCACCGAATCCCAGCCCTGCATGAGCGGATACTGGATTTCGTGGAGGTGAATCGGCTCGCCTTTGTCGAAGCGATTGCGGAAATCCTCGCGCTGCAACATTTGCTGAAGCGTGACGCGGCTGTTGAGTTTCAGCACTTCGTCGAAGGTCATCATCTCGAACCATTCGCCATTGAAGACGACGCGCGTGCGGGCGGGGTCGAGGATTTTGAAAGCCTGTTCCTGAAAAGTTTTCGCGTTGGCGAGCACTTCGTCGTGCGTTTTTTGCGGACGCGTGACGCTGCGCCCGGATGGGTCGCCGATCATCGCGGTGAAGTCGCCGATGATCAATATAGCGCAATGGCCGAAATCCTGGAACTGCCGCAATTTGGTCAGTGCGACGGTGAAACCGAGGTGAATGTCCGGCGCGGTCGGATCGACGCCAAGCTTGATATTCAGGGGTCTGCCGAGCCGCAGCTTGGCGAGCAGGTCGGCTTCGTTGATGATCTGCGCCGCGCCGAGTTTGAGCGCTGCGAGTTGGGTCTCTGGAGATTCCATTCGAGGTCAGGTTGAACGAACGGAGTGATTGTTACCAAGCTGAAACGCGGAGGCGGGCGGCAAATGTCACCGTCGCTTTTCGAACCGCGAAACCTCGCGCGCCGTGTCGCGCGCGTCGGCTTTCTTTTTCAAATCCTCGCGCTTGTCGTGGTGCTCTTTGCCTTTGCCGAGGCCGAGTTCGATTTTGACGTGCTGATTTTTCCAGTACATCCGCAGCGCGATGAGCGAGTGGCCCTTGACCGCGACCTTGCTGAAAAGCCGCGCGATTTCCTGACGATGCAAAAGAAGCCGGCGAAAGCGCTTGGGATCGTGCTGCGCGTGGCTGGCTTTTTCGTAGGGCTGGATGTCGCACCCATAGAGAAAGACCTGGCCCTTTTCCACGCGCGCAAACGCGTTGTTGAGCGTCGCGTGTCCGGCGCGAATCGACTTCACCTCCGTGCCCTTGAGTTCGATCCCGACCTCGATCCGTTCGAGGATGTGGTAATCGTGGAGCGCGCGGCGGTTGGTGGCGATTTCCACGGGAGACTAAATGCTGCCCAGAGCAGCGCCGCTCAACTTTCCTTGGCTTCGTCCGAAGCTTCCTCGTAGGTCAGTTTTCCCTGAATGACCTCCTGCAAGGCGGTGTCGGAAAAACTCATGCCCACCCCGGTGTCGATCATCGGACGATGTCCGGAAGCGAGTTGGCGTACCCGCTTGGAGATGACGTTGATGAGCATCTGCGGGGAAGGAATGAGTTTGGAGGCGTCCTCGATGAATTGGCTTTGCATGGGAATTTGGAGACGGAAAAGGAGAGCCGGGAAGATGTGGGGCTGTTGCCGGTTTGTCAAACGGAGAGTTGGACGCAGGCAGCTTGGTCAACGGCAGGCGAGACGCCCGCCTTCCCCAAGTCACCCCTGCGCTGGCGGAGGCGAAGGGTGCAGCCGCTTTTTCAAGGTGATTCGTTTCACCCGCACGTCGTCGGGCGGGCTCCACGTCATCACGTCCGGGTCGTCCTTGAACGCGTGGTGGACGATGCGCCGGTCGTAGGCGTTCATGGGGTCGAGCTGATATTGCCGCCCGGTCTTGCGCACGACCTCGGCAAGCAGTCGCACTTTTTGCACCAGCCCGTCCTCGCGCATCTCGCGATGGTGTTCGACATCGACGTTCACGCGCGGCGCGTTTTTGTCCTTCGCCTGGAGCATCCGGTTCAGGAGAAACTGGATGTCCTCCAGCGTCGCGTCGTGTGGGCCGATCAAGCGCTCGAACTCGGGCGTATAGACTTGCAGCGTCAGGCTGCCGTCTTTCTCGAACTCCTTGATTTCACAATTGAAGCCCAGGTAGCCGAGCATCGTGTCGAGTATTTCCCGCGCGTTCAGGCTCATCGCTTTCCTCGCTTTTTCGTGTCTGGCTGTTCGATTTTTTTCAGCGCTTTCACGGGTTGATTTTTCGTGATGTAAAGCTGCGCGATCGAGAAAATATTCTGCACCGTCCAGTAGAGCGCCAGCGCGGATGCGAAATTGTAGCAGAACGAGATGAAGATCAACGGCAGGAACATGAAGATCTTCTGCTGCATCGCGTCGCCCGATTTCGGCGTGAGCTGCATTTGCGCGAGCATGGTCACGGCCATGCAGAGCGGCAGGATGTTTAACGGGAAGCCAAACAAATGCGTGACCGTGTCCGGTTGCGACAAATCTTTTACCCAAAGAAAATGGCTGCCGCGCAACTCGATGGCCGTGCCGAGCATTGCGTAAAAGCCGAAGAAAACAGGAATCTGCACGAACATCGGCAGGCAGCCCGCAAACGGGCTTGCGCCATAATCGCGATAGAGTTTCATCAACTCCTGGTTCATCCGCGTCGGGTCGTCTTTATATTTTTCGCGCAGCTCGGTCATCTTCGGCTGGAGCGCTTGCATCCGCTTCATCGACTGGTTGGCCTTGTTTTGCAGCGGCCACATCGCGCCGCGGATGATGAACGTCATCACGATGATCGCGGCGGCAAAGCTGCCCAGCACGCCCTTGAGCGCATTCATCATCTTGAGCAGGAAAATGCTCACGATTTTGAACATCCCGAAGTTCATGATTTCCGCGTGCGAATCGCCGAGTTGTTTGAGCAGTCGGTAATCTTTCGGCCCGGCGTAAATCTGAAAATGCTCGGTACTCGACTCGCCCGGTTTCAAGTCGAAGCCGGGCATCGCGAGCGCGCCTTCGATGCCGTAGAGCTTGGGCTCGTTCGGCAGCGGAAAACGCCGGGCCCACACGCCCTGACCTTTCGCGGAGACCTCGCCCTTTTCATCGAGCGGCGTGAGGATCGTGTTGAAATACTGGCTCTTCACTCCGGCCCAAGTGATCTCTTTCGCCGCGACCTCGTATTTCTCTTTGCCCGCCGAAGTTTGGATGCCGACGAGCGGGATGCGCCCCGGCTCGAACCACATCACGCTCGTCTCGACAGCCTTGCCACCGAAATACTCGAAAGCGGTGTAGGTCGGTAAATCGCGCTCGTGGATTTTTGCCGCCGAGCCGACATAGACGAAATAATTCGCCGAGTGATGCGGCTGGGCGGAGGTGTTTTGAAACGTGATGTCGAGGTTGACGACGAATTCCTTCGCGCCCGAAGTCTCCGTGGGCAGCGTGAATTTTTTCACGACGCGCAGCCCGTCGGGTGCGGTCCGTTCGCAGGTGACGACGCCGGCCGCGGCGGTGACGGTGTAGCCAAGATTGGTGCCGTCGCCCGCCGTTTCGCTGATCGCGCCGATGGGCACCGAGCCGAATTCGTTCAAAGTCACCGGGCCACGCTCAGCGTCGTGTTTCAACAAAACGGCGCGCTCGATGCCGCCGCCGATGTTGGTGAACTCGTACTGGGCGGAAAGCGTGGCGGCTTTAGTGATTGTCTCCGCAACCGCCGGCTCCGTCGCCGGAAGCGGTTTGGCTGGCTGAAAGGACGGGGGCGTGACGGGTGATGTCGGCGTATTCGCGGCAAGGGTCGGCGCGGTAGCGGCGGCGACGGGACGTTGCGCGGCTTGCTGCCGGGCCATCTTCGGCGCGTACCAAAACTCCCAACCCACGAGAACGGTGACCGCGGCGGCGACGGCGATGACGGAAGTGCGATCCATTTGGAGAATTTTCGATTTCAGATTTCGGATTTCAGATGGGAGTCTGGCGCTCTGAACATGCGCGAGCCGAGTTGCAGCGGCGGTTTTTCCGGGACTGGATCGTAGCCTTCGCCGCCCCACGGATGGCAGCGCGCGAGCCGTTTCAAGCCCAGCCAGCCGCCACGCAACGCTCCGAGAGACGTGATCGCTTCCGCACAGTAAATCGAGCAAGTCGGCTCAAAGCGGCAAC
>JANXWU010000298.1 GCA_025350985.1 Spartobacteria bacterium
GGTGCAAAGCGCGCGTTACCGCGTCAGCCTCCAGCACCGGCTTTATGTCACTGACGACATCTATGCCAGCATCGACATTAACAAACTAAGCGACGGTCGATTCCTACAGGACTTTTTCGAGCACGAGTTCCGGCTCGACCCGCAGCCGGACAACGTCATCGCCCTCACGAAGCTTTCGGAAAACTTCACGATCAATGCCATTGCGCGCAAGCAGTTGAACTCGTTTCAGGACGTGACGGAGCGGCTGCCGGAGATCGTTCTCGACGTGAAACGCCACGCGCTTTTCAACTCGCCGATTTTTTACGAGGGCGAAACCAGCGCGGCCCGCTTGTCGCGCAACTTCGGCACCGGCTCGCTCTTTCCCGACTATAACTCCTCGCGCCTGGACACCTTCCACCAACTCCTTTTCCCGCACACTTACTTCGACTGGCTGGCCTTTACTCCGCGCGTCGGCGGGCGCGTGACTTATTACACCAAGTCCGGCGGCTATAACTCACCCGACGGCGGCGTGCAGGATACCATCGGAGCGATTAATCTTGGCGTGCCGGGAGGAACTCCGACCCTCAGTGGCAGCGCCCGCAACTTATTAGTCCATCAAGGCTCGGTCTTTCGGCCCGTCTTCGACGCTGGCTTTGAGTCGTCCTTCAAACTCTCGCGGGCCTATGAAAATGCGCAGTCGCGCTTTTTGGGACTCGATGGGCTGCGGCATGTCGTGCAGCCTTACACGGATTTTTCCTACGTCGTTAGCGGCCAGCGGCCGGACACCATCTTCCAGTTTGACCGGTTGAATCCATCCGATCGCGTGCCGCCTCTGGATCTCCCAGAGTTCACGGCGGTGGATGCCATTTCCAACCTGAGTATCTGGCGTTTCGGCGTGCGCAACCGGCTCGAAACGCGGCGCGACAACAACACTTTCAATTGGCTGGACTTGGACACTTATGTGGATTGGAACATTGACCAGCCGGAGTTTCGCAGCGTGCTCTTTAGCCAAAGCACCTTCTCCAATGTCGTGAACCGACTGCGCTTCAACCCGGTGCCTTGGGTGAGCCTGCAAATGGAAGCGCAGCTACCGCTCATCAGCCGCGGTTTTACCGAGGTCAACACGGACTTGAATTTTCTGGCAACCCAAAACCTCAAGTTCTCGCTTGGTCATCGCTACATTCACGGGAACGCTTTCTTTGAAGACAGCAGCCTGGTTACTTTCGGCACCTACTTTCGGATTAACGACAACTGGGGCTTTAGTCTGCGCGAACAATATGAGGTGCAGGATCACACTCTCGAGTCGCAGCGCTACGAAATTCATCGCGACCTCAGCAGTTGGATCGCCTCCTTCGGTCTGCTCTTCCGCAACAATAAAACCTCCATCAGCTCGACCAACAAATCGACCAACGAAGTGGGTTTTATGGTCACCTTCACCCTCAAAGACCTGCCGCAAATCAACATTCCCTTTGGTCAAAGCCCCGACGCCAGCGGCGGGGTGAAAGGCAAGTAAAGTCAGCTCTTATGGACATAAGTATCATTGGTTCAGGATATGTGGGACTGGTCACCGGCGCGTGCTTTGCCGAAGTCGGTCACAACGTCATCTGCGTGGATAACGACCAGCGCAAAATCGACGCCCTGCTCGCGGGTAATATTCCCATCTATGAACCGGGACTGGAAGACCTCGTCCAGCGGAACGTGGCCGCGCGCCGTCTGCGTTTTACTAACTCGATCAAGGACGGCGTCGATAACTCACAAGTAGTCTTTATCGCGGTGCCCACTCCACCGCAGCCGGATGGAAGTGTCGACCTGAGTTTCATCGAACGCGTGGCGCGGGAGATTGCCGGCGTGCTGACTGATTACCGGGTCATCGTGGATAAAAGCACGGTGCCGGTTAAGACCGGGGAAAAGGTGACTGAAGCCATTAAGCGTTACAACAAGAGCAACGCCGAGTTTGACGTGGTGAGTAATCCGGAGTTCCTGCGCGAGGGTTGCGCCGTCGCAGACTTAATGAAGCCGGACCGCGTTGTCATTGGCTCGCCCAGCGATCGCGCCGTCGCTTTGATGAAGAAGGTTTATGAGCCCTTCCTCGCGCCTATCCTGGTCACCGATGTCAACTCCGCCGAGCTGATCAAGCACGCTGCCAACTCCTTTCTCGCCCTGAAGATTTCCTATGCCAACGCGCTCTCTGCCATTTGCGACGCGAGCGGCGCCGACGTGGAAAAAGTGGCCGACGGCATTGGCATGGACCGGCGCATTGGGCGGAGCTTTCTTAATGCCGGCCTTGGTTATGGCGGCTCTTGTTTTCCAAAGGACATCGCCGCCTTCATCGCGATCAGCGACGACCTGGGCGTGCCGTTTACTCTTTTAAAGGAAGTGCAAAAGATCAACCAGGATCAGAAGGAGCGGTTCATTAAGTCGATCCGCGAAAAGCTTTGGATATTACGCGACAAGAAGATCGCCGTATGGGGGCTGACCTTTAAGCCTGACACGGATGACGTGCGCTCCTCGGTAGCGATAGACTTGGTAAATGACTTGGTGCGAGAAGGAGCTTCGGTTACTGCCTATGATCCCAAGGGGATGGAGAAGGCGCGGGAGTTTAAGTTACTGCCGGAAAGCGTGAAGCTGGTCTCATCGGCCTTGGACGCAGTCGATGGCGCGGAGGCGTTGATTCTGGCGACGGAGTGGAAGGAGTTTGCCAATGTGGATTGGGCGCAGGTTAAAGCCCGCATGGCCACGCCGATGATCTTCGACGGACGAAACCTTTTCGATCCTGCGACCATGCGGGAACACGGCTTCTTCTATAAGTCGATTGGACGCCCCAGTCTCGGGCGGAAGTAGGAGGGCGTCTTGCGCCTGACAAGCTTCTTGGTGCGTGCAAGGTTCCAAGGTGCCGCAGCTTCGGCATAGCTATGACTGCAAATCCCAGAGCTATCTGTCTGGAGGCGCTTAATCGCTGGGATCAAGGCCCGCGCTTTGCCGACGACATCCTTCATGAAGCCTTCGAGAGGTATCCACTC
>JANXWU010000341.1 GCA_025350985.1 Spartobacteria bacterium
ACTGAGTTGCCAGCTCTACCAGCGCAGCGCCGACCTGTTCCTCGGCGTCCCTTTTAACATCGCCAGCTACGCGCTGCTCACGCGGATGGTCGCGCAAGTCTGCGGGCTGCGCCCCGGCGAATTCGTGCACACTTTTGGCGACCTGCATCTTTACCAAAACCATCTCGAACAAGCCCGCCTGCAACTCAGCCGCGAGCCTCGCCCCCTGCCCATGATGCGGCTCAACGAGTCGGTGAAAAACATTCACGATTTCTGTTACGAAGACTTTGAGTTGATCGACTACGACCCCTGGCCCGCGATCAAAGCTCCCATCGCGATCTGAACCCACGTCTGCGCCAGCTCACTTCCCAAGCGCGGCGGGCGACCCGAGCACTGTCCAAAGTTCCGCGACTTGTTTCTGGAACGCCAGCGTGTCGGCATCGGAAAGTTCGCCGGTCACGAGTTCGATTTCGGCGTGGGCAAGCAGCGTCGAGCCGTCGGGCTGCGACCATTCCACCATCCACCGCAACGGCCCGGCGGCGTTCCGACTTTGGACGGGCAGTTCAATTTTCTTCGACTCGTCCGCGAGCTTAAAAATCACGCGTTGCGAAAACTTCAACGGGTAGCCTTGATTCAAAAACAGCGGCGAGTGGCGCGGGTGCGGCGCGGAATTCCATTCGCCGGGAATCCAAAAGGGAGCGCGCAACAGAACTCGCTCCCCGCCCGGCAACGCTGATGCCAGGCCGCTCCAGCGCCCACTCGCACTCCAGGTGAACGGCTCATCGAGCGCGCCCACCCGCGAATGTTCCTGAGCCGTCATCGCAAAAAGCCCGGTGGCTTGCTGGCAAATTTGCGCCAGGGCGGGGCGCGTCGTGCGAAGGTGCTCGACCGAACTCGCCGCGGCGCGAAGCGCGTAGTCACAGTAGCCGCTCGTCGTCGCGATGAGTTCGCAGGGGAACGGAGCCGTGCCGCGCGTGACCTGAATCGTGCTCGTGAGCGCGAGCGTGTGTTGATCAGCAGCGGGGGCGGGCAGCGTCGTGAGCGCATTGGTTTTCCCATCGACCACCAGCACGCGCCGTCCCGCGTCGCCGGGCGGCAGCAACCCGAAGCGGCAAGTGTCGTCGGTCGTGTCCGCCCAGAGGATTTCCTTGCCCAGCCGCACGCGCGAAATGGCGTGATTGAACGCAAATCCCGGCAGCGCGTCATGCGCCTGCGAGAACCGGGGAACGAGCACCAGCGCGGCTTCCAGGCCGATGGAGCGGAGCAGCGTATTGAAAAGATTCGCCTTGTCCTTGCAGTCGCCGAAGCCGTTCGCCAGCACATTCGCGGCGGCGTGCGGGCGATGAGAATTGACGCCCAGCGGCACGGCGACGTAGCGCAAGCCGGTGACGAAGTTGTAGAGCGCCACGATTTTCTCGCGCTCGGTTTTGCCATCGCGCGTCAGTTCGCGTGCCTTCGCCTCGATCTCGGGCGTGATTTTATCCGCCTCTCGAATCAGCCGGCCGTACCAACTCGCGAAGTTTTCCCAATCGGGAAAAGTGGACACGAGCAGCTCCGGCACGCGCTCGGGAGGGGACAGCAATTCGTCGAGGCGCGCGGGAATGTCCGCGAAACGCCAGGTGTAAACGCTGCCGAAGTTCGTCTGCGCAATCGCTGGATTCCGCGCCTCGCCCGCGCGCACGGCGAAGTGCAATGCGCTCTGACTCGGCACTCGCACTTCAATCCGCAGCTCGATCATCGGCAGCGCGTCGGCCAGCGGCACTTCGAGAAAAACGTGCGGCAGCGGAAAATGCTTCCACTCCGTCCGATAGCGCACATGCAACACCGCGCCCGGCGTGACGTGCGGCAGCGAGAAGATTTTGCGCTTCGTCGTTTCGTAGCCCGGCATCGTCGGCTGCACGGCTTCGTGAATCGCGCCCGGATCGACCCGCTCGACCGCCCCATCCGGCTTGCGCACTTCCAGATCGAGAAACGTGATCGTTTGTTCGGGCGGCGAATAGGAAACGTCGAAGTCGCCGTGATGTTTTCCAGCCTCAGTCAGAATCTGGATGAACTCCTCGTGCTCCTGCGAAAGCGCGACCGCATCGCCGAGCACGTAGCTGATTTTCCGACTCAGCACGACGGCGGCGGCGTCCGGAACTTTGGACGGCTCCACCAGCTTCACCTCTTTCCAAGCCGCGGAATTTACCTCTTCCTTCGGCTTCGCATCCGCCGCCGGTTTTTCGTCGTCCTGCTTGATCTTCGCGAGCCACGCCGGAGCTTTGCGGCCCCAAAATCCAGTCGGGGTTTTCAAGACCGCCAGCAGTTGCGGCGGGTCTTCGCCGTTCCAGAGTGTCGGCTCTTCGGTGCGCGCCAGATGCTTCTCCTCGTACCATTCCGCCGTCGTCTCGCCGAGCTGTGCCGCCAGCCCCGGAAAGCTGATGCCAGGCTGATGGCGGAGGATTTGCAACAGCAGCTCAAACCCCACCGGGTCGCTGCTGAACGGCGTCTCATTTTCCGTCGAAACAATCTCGCGAGTCGCGGCCCGCACCGCAGTGGCGAAGCTGCCGCTGCCGCGAAAAAACAACATCCAGCGCGAGTCGCCACCGTGGGCCTGCGCGAGCTTTTTGAAATCGTCCGCGGTGAGTCGCGGTCCGCGCACATGAAAAACCGGCGTCGCTTTTTGCAGCCCGCCGTGTCCCCACGCGAAGACGACGAGCGACTCTTTGCTCGCGCGGAGGGCATGGGTGAGCGCGAGAAAATTCTCGCGCGAGTTTGCTTTCACCTCGCCCGGCAATCCGGCTGGCAGCGCGACCCGCGACGGCTCGTCGGCAAAAACGAAAAGGCGTTTCGGCCGCGCGTCGTCGCGCGAGAGAAGATCAAGCAGTGTTTTGAGATGATCGTCGTACCGTTTTTCCGTCTCCACATCACCCGGCAGGCCAGCGAGAACGACGACGGTTTTTCCCGACGTAAAACATTCACCGGCCCGCGCGCAGCGGACAAAAATCAGCAACAGAAAAAACGCGGCGGAGAGTTTTGCTTTCATGCGGGAAGCGCAGGCGAGCGTAAGCAAGCGGCGTGAACTTACAAGCCGCCTCCGCCCGCGGGTGATGCGTTCATGACCAATCGGAACACAGCGTTCCCAGCCGTACGGCAGGCGGGCATTCTGCCTGCCGACACTAAGAGGCCGTCTAAAAAGTCGGCGTGCGCGTGGTGAAAGCGCTGCGGGGACGCAGCGCACTCCAAAGCGCTGCGCGCGAAAAGGGCTTTTGAGTGCGGCGCGTCCTCGCGCCGCTTTCCTCACGCATCGAGACTTTTTAGGCGCCCTCTAAGCAACACAGGCTGGAAGCTGTCCGCACCGGCAAGATGCCTGTGTTCCGGCGCGCGGAAGTGGACAGCGTTTGTCCTTTTCCGTGCGCCCGCTACGCTGCTTCGGCTCCTCCTTTTCGATGAAACGCACCCTGCTTTCCCTCGCCTGCGCCGACCATTGGCCGGGGGGCGTGGCCGATGGAGCCCCAACTAAAATCGGTGACGCATGAAGTATTTCGCCAGTCTTTCCGCCGGTCGCATCATTCTTTGGTGCTACTTCGTTTGGTACGTTTTTTTTGTGTCCCGCTATTTTGATTCGAGCCGGACGCTTTGGGTCACCTCGGTCGGGCTTTCCGTCATCATCGGCGTCGCGCTCGTCATCAGCACTTGGAAAAACGACGCGCACGTTTTCACCTGGCAGACGTTCCGTTTGTTCCTGATGCCCTTTTGCGTTTCGAGTTTTTCGGCGCTCATCAAAGGTCGTGGTTTCTTTCTGATTTTCTCGCCGCGCATGAGCGAGAATTATTTAGCGCTCGGCCTGTGCGGCGCGTTTTGCGCGTTCGTCTTCGGGGTGAAAATGGCGCGGCGGGGATGAGCTTAAAAAGGACGGCCCTTTCTCTTCACCCACACGCTCACGGCGGGAAGCCGAAGGAAAGTTTCACCGCCGAGTATTCCGGATGCACGCGGCCATCGCGGCAACGGATGACCAGCGGTGGCTCGATCCAAGTTTGCAGGCGCATCGGCGGCGGCAAATGTTCGGCGCGAGTCATCGCAAAAAGCGACAGCAGCGGCGGCTCGCCCTCGCGCAGAACCACCGGGCGGCGGCGCACGATGGCGAGTCCGTTTTCGCACGCGGCCTTCTCGACCCGAGGCAGTTGCTCCATCGGAAAAACACACGCAAACAAACCTCCCGGCGCGAGGTGCGCCGCCGCCGTCAGGGCGTAGTCGGCGATCGTGCCTCTGGTTTCAAAACGACACGCGATTTTTTGCGGATGATCGCCCTCCACTCCGCTGCCGGTCGGAAAGTACGGCGGACTGCCGAGGACAAGATCGAACACCTCGCTTTCCGCCAGCAGGGCCGGATCGCGGAAGTCGCCGTGGCGGATTTCGTAGCGCTCCCGCAAGCCGTTGTAGTCGCGGGATTTTTCCGCCAGGCGCACGCTTTCGGCCTGCGCTTCGACCGTCACGAACCGCGCCCCCGGCAGCCGCCACGCCGCGATCATTCCGACAGAACCGATGCCGCTGCCAAGATCAAGCACGGCCCGCGCGCGCGGACACCATGAGGTTCCGTACCAGGCCGTGAGCACGTCGTCGGTGGAAAAGCGATGACCGCGCCGGAGTTGGAAAAGTCGAAAGTGGCCGCTGATGGCGTCCAGCGTTTCCTCCCCGTCGAGTTTCGGCGGCTGACCGGCCCCCGGCGGAATCGGTCCGGGCTTGGCCCAACCTTTGAAAAAGGGCTCGCTGGGAGCAGCGGACGATGAAAGCGGCGGCATGAGAGAACATGACAGACACGCGAACCGCTCCGCCACAGGTTTGCACGGCGATTTGCAAAAGCGGCGCGCGGAAACGGAAGCCCATCTTTCATGCAGCCGCGCTTGCCGCTCCGGCGGACGCGAGTCAAAGTAGCCGCCCGAATGCGATTCGTGCTTCAAGCTGCCTTGGTCGTCCTGCTCGGCGCGATGACGGCGCGCGGAGACATCACCACCGCAGCGCCGGATCGCAAAAAGAACGAGAAGCCCGACCTGCGTCCTCCGCCTCCCCGAGCGGCTCCCATCGAAGCGAAAGTCGCGCGCGGCGGGAGCGTGGAAATTCCCCTGCACGCCGCAGCCGCCGGTTCGGCTGCGATCAAGCTGATCGTGCGAGCGCAACCGCAAGCGGGCAAACTTTTCGAGGTGCGAATGAATGGGCGCAACTCGGGCACCGTCGTCTATCAACACAACGGCGAAACCACGCTCACGCGTGACCAATTTTCCTACGCGGTGCAGACCGGCGACGGCGTCTCGGTGGCCGCAAAAGTGAACGTCCTGATCGTGAACGAGCCTCCCAAACTTGGCGTCCCGGCCGAGATGGAATTTGGCTCTCTCCGCGTGGGCGACACGCTGACGAAGGAGCTCACGATTGAAAATCGCGGCGACGTGCCCGCGCGCGGTGCGCTGAGTCTGGACGCACCGTGGAGCGTGGACGACGCGAAGTATGATCTCGCGCCGGGCGAGAAAAAGCGGGTCGCCGTGCTGTTCGCGCCGCAGAGCGAGGACGAGTTTCGGGGCGTGCTGCGTTTTGGCGGCGACGTGGCGGAAAAAACCGCGCTGCAAGGAACCGCCGTCGCTCCGCTGGCGGTGACTCCGCGCGTGAAGCTCACGGCGAGAGGACTCGCGCGCACTGGCAGTTTTGGCATTGAAAACCGCACCCACGAACCGCAGACAGTGCTGCTCCGTTCCGCCGCGCGCCTGCACACCGTCGAGCGGGTGGCCTTGGAGGCTGACGGCAAAGCCACCGTCACCGTCGATACGCGCACAAACTCCGCGCAAAGTTTCGACGACGAGGTGCTGGTGGAACTCGGCAACTTCGCCACCCGCGTCGCGGTCGAAGTCCCTGCCGCCACTGCTCTTTTTCGTCCGGAACCGGCGTCGCTGAACTTTGGCACCGTCCTGTTCCAGCACGATGCGTCCCTGCCCGTGCGCGTGGAGAATATCGGCGGGGCGGCAGCGTGGCTTTCCGCGGAAACCGCCGCGCCCTTTCGCGTGACCGAGCCTGACTTCACGCTCGCGCCTGGGGAAGCAGCGGAATTGCGCGTGGCGCTGGAGGCCAGCCACGCCGGAACTTTCAGCGCGTCAGTGACCATAAAAAGCGCGGGCGGAAATCTCACCATTCCGGTCGCAGCCGCCGTGCTGGCAGCCGGTGCCACCCCACCCCCGCCCAGTTCGGCGGAGGCTCCCGAACCCGCCGCGTCGCAAGTCGCCCAGCCTGCGCCGACCCTTGGTTTCCCACGCCGTGAACGCACGGTGATGATCGGCGATTTGCGCGTCACCAACGTCAACACCAAGGCCGCTGACATCGCCTGGAACGCGCCGGAAAACGTCGCGTGCAGAATCGAAGAGCGCATCCTTTCCTTCGATGAAAATCATCATTTGAAAATCGACTGGATCCCCGCGACGGACGCGGTGCTCGGGACGAAAGGAGGGAGGCGCACCGCTCATTTCAGCAATCTTACTTCAGGCCGAAAGTATGCCGTCCGCATCGGGTTGCTCGGCGCAAACGGCGAAGTGGCTGAAGAGTCGCCGGCGCTGGAAATTTCGACCACGGTCAAAATGAAAACTTCCGTCGCGCTCTTGAACGTTCTTTGGATCGTGCTCGCGAGCGCCCTCGGCTTGATGCTCCGCCGCTGGTGGCGCTGGCATCGGCGCTGACCGCCAACTCACCGCCGCGCCACGAACAGAGAATCAACCTCACCAACCTCATGCCAAAATTTCTTCACACGCGCATCCGCGTCAGCAACCTCGACCGCACCATTGCGTTCTACGAACAACTTGGCTTTCACTGCCATCGCCGGACCGACAAATCTCCCGCCGGCAATCAGCTCGCGTTTCTGGAGCTGCCCGGCAACGACCACCTCCTCGAACTTTGTTTCTCGCCATACTACAAGTTGAGCGTCCTGGAAGACCTTATGCACACGGCGATTGGCTACCCGGACTTGATCGCCAAGTGCGGCGAGTTGGAAAAAAAGGGCGTCGCCATCTGGCCGGACGGCTGGCGGGAAAAATTCAGCGGCGGCGGAAACAAGATGGCGTTTGTGACCGATCCCGACGGCTATGAAGTGGAGCTGCTGGAACGATAAATCACC
>JANXWU010000356.1 GCA_025350985.1 Spartobacteria bacterium
TATCACAAGTGGTGGAGCGAGATTGAGCATGAACCGCAGCCGGCTTGAAATTTCACCCGGAGTCGTGCTCGACGCGCGGCGCGCGGTGTGGCTCGCCGATGCCCGCGTGCTGGCCGTGGCGGATGCGCATCTCGGTTATGCCTGGGCGCATCGGCACGCGGGACAACTGCTGCCGCTGAGCGCGCCGGAGACGACGCTGGCGCGCTTGCTGGAATTGGTGGACGACTACGCGCCGCGCGAACTCGTGCTGCTCGGCGACATCGTGCATCGCGCCGTGCCGGTGCCAGCGTTGCGCAATGAATTGTGCCGGTTGTTTGGCGAAATCGAAATGCGCACGGCGTTGCGGCTGCTCGCGGGAAATCACGACCGGCAGCTCGGCGCCCTCCTGGAACATTGCGGGCTGCGCGCGGAAATTGAGCCAGCACTCTTCGTTTCTCCGCATCTGCTTTTGCACGGCGACAGCACGGACGATGCGCTGACCCGGCAGCAACTTGGGGAAGCTCGCAGGCTGGGCGGACGTGTGATCATCGGCCACGAGCATCCCGCCGTTTCGATTTCCGACGGCGTCGCGACCAGCGCGAAATGTCCGTGCTTTCTGGTGGGGCGGGAGCTGCTGGTGTTGCCCGCGTTTTCCGATTGGGCGGCGGGCACGAACGTGCGGAACGGCGTTTTTCTTTCCAGCTTCGGGCGGCTTGGGCAATGCGAGCGTGCGGTGGCAGTGATCGCGGGGAAATTGCTGCCGGTGAAGCTCTAAGAGTTTGGTATTTGCCTCCGAATGGAAACAATTTTGACCTTGCCCGCCGCGAAAAGGTCGCGTAAATGTTCGCCCGATGGCGCCCGGGCGATTTATCGTCTGGGCGGATGGGAGTAAAGCGCGGCGGATTTTCCGGAGCGCACCATGAATGAAATACAAAGCAGGGACATTTAATCGCGCGCTTTCGACGCTCCAGCGGGGCGCCGCAACCAGGGGAGTTTAGCTATTCAGCCGCAGCAAATCCGTGTCAATGGCCGTATCCGCGCGCGTGAAGTGCGTGTGATTCTGGACGAAGAACAACTAGGCGTCATGAAACTTTCCGACGCCTTGCGCAAAGCGCAGAGCATCGGACGGGATCTGATCGAGATCGCACCGACGGCGAATCCGCCCGTGTGCCGCATCGTCGATTGGGGGAAGTTCAAATACGAGACGGCGAAGCGCGACAAGGAGAAGAAGTCGGTGTCGCACAAGCTCAAGGAAGTGAAGTTCCGCGTGAACGTCCACGAGCACGACTACACGACGAAGCTCCGGCACGCGGAGGAATTTCTCGACAAGGGCAACAAGGTGAAATGCCAGCTTCAGTTTCGCGGCCGCGAAATGGCGCACCAGGATTTGGGGCATGCACTCATGCAGCGCATCAAGCGCGACCTCGCCACGATGGCCGTCGCCGAGATGGAGCCGAAACTGATGGGCCGCAGTATCAACATGACGCTCTCGCCGCTGCCGGCGAACAAACGCAAACGCCGCTTCGAGCCGCCCAGCGAGGAATACGTCGAGGACACTGAGGACGAGACGGAAGAGGAGACGGAAGCTGAGGCGGGCAATGACGGCGCGGCGGTCGCGGAGTAATCTTCGCGTCGCATTCGCGTCGTCGTGAAAACCACACTCGTTCTTTTCGACATCGACGGCACGCTGCTGACCTCCGGCGGCGCGGGCGAAAAGGCCCTGGGCCTGGCCTTGAAAGACCGGTTCGATTGCGAGGATGGATTGGCAGGCATCGAGATCGCCGGGCGCACGGACTCCGGAATCGCGCGCGCTCTTTTTCAGAAGCACGGCCTCGCGCCGGACGCGGAAAAGCTGAACGCATTTTACGACAGCTACCTCGGTCATCTCGGTCGCGAATTGCCAAAACACCAGGGCCGTCTCCTGCCGGGGGTCGTTGCGCTTTTGGAAAGACTGAAAGCGCGGGACGACGTCGCGCTGGGACTGCTCACCGGGAATCTTTCACGCGGCGCGGAGATCAAACTCACGCACTACGGCGTGTGGCATTTATTCGAGTTCGGAGCTTTTGCGGACGATCACCACGACCGGAATGAACTGGGCCGGTTTGCCCTCGCGCGGGCGCAGGAAAAGCACCGGATCGAGTTCGCCCCGGCGAAGATTTTCGTGCTGGGCGATACGCCGCACGACATTGACTGCGGCAGAAGTTTCGGAGCGAAAACGATCGCGATTGCCACGGGCAACTTCACCCGCGAACAACTGCTGGTGCATCAGCCCGATTTTCTGTTCGACGATCTTTCGGACGTGGGAAAAGTCATCGCCGCCATCAATGCCTGAACCGTCCACCGCCAAAAACCACGGGTGAATCGTTCTAAAACCGCGTGGCCGAAGGCTGGAGCGGATGAGTGATGCCGGTCACGCCGATGCGAACTTTAGGGGAGCCCGGACGGCGCAGCGGAGAGATTAATTCGGCGATGGTTTGCCTTGGTGCGGGAGCGGTCATACGAGCTGGTGCGGGACGCGGCGCTTTGGAGACGACCGCGGTTCGTCGAGGGGTCGAGATTTTCGCCGGCGTGAAATAAACTTGGAGGATTTCCCCGATCGCCGCCGCTTCATCGCCGTTTGCGTTTTGCTGCATCGTGCGCAGTTCGGCTTTCGCGGTGTCCCTTTGTTTCACCAGCAAGGACGCGGCGATTTGCTCCTGACCGCCACCTTCAAGATAGAGTTGCACGGCGGCCCGCACCCGTTCCGCCGATTGTGCAGCCACGTTGTTGGCAGCCAGTTCGCCGCTGGCCAGCGCGGCGCAGCAGTGGAGAGCGGTCAAGCCGATCACGGCCAGCGCGGATCGTCGCAAGAGGTTCAAGGCTTTCATGGAATTTTCGGCTTTACGAAACGAGTGTTTTCGCTTCGGACAATTTGATCACGCGGCCCTCTGGATCGCGGAAGTTGGTGTATGGCCCGACGGTCGTGATGATGATGCCTCGGCGGCGCAACTCGGCGAGGACCGGCTCCCTATTTTTCGCCGAGAGGTAAAGGTGGAAGTAGCTCACCATCTCGCCGAATTCGGAATTGCGAAGGCAAATCGGGAGTCCGCCCAGTTCCATTTCACAATAGCGTTCGTGTCGCTCGCTGAGCACATGAGCGCCGAGAAGTTCGACGTAAAAATCGCGGATTTCCTTCCAGCGTTGGGTGAAAATGGTGACCGAATAACACGTCGGAGTGGGCTCCAAAGAGTCCCGCGCCGGCGACGCAATTTCGGCGTCTGGCAAGGTGGAAAGAATCGTTGCGGTCATTGAGAATTTGTATTTAGCAGCTTCCATGCACCGCTTTATGGTTTTTCCGAAAATGTTCTGCGCGCGCCGCTGCACCGATCAGCGGATGGGACTTCTCTCCGAACCTTTTCACTTGGAAAACCTCTCGCGGCGGCTTGCTTTTCCACCCCGCGAACCGCGTTTACTTCGGCGCTAGTTCGGGAAGGAGCGATTGCAATATCTCTCGTGCCGGCGAGCGCGGATTGGCGCGTATTTGCCGCTGCGCCAGCGCCACGGCTTCGGACCTTTGCTCCGCCGCCAGCAACCGGATTTCATGAATGGCCACCCGCATGATGTCGTCCGGATTTTTATAAAAGCTCCGCGCGAGCCGGAAGGAGGCGAGGGCCGCTTTCGACTCCTCCGCGCGCACTTGCAACAAGCCCGTTCCCTCAGCGATCGCCCCGCTGCGCAAAGCGGTGGCTGACTCCAGCAGGGTCTTTTCCCCGGCGGCGCGGTCGTCGCCGAACCACAGGCGCGTGCCCTGCCGGAAGGCCATCCACTCGGTTGATTTAGGAGTCTCGCCAAAGACCTCGTTCACCGCGCGGAAAGGCCGGTAAAGCGGATCGCCCACAAAGGTCGTCATCCACGACACCGCGCGCATCGAGGCGTAGGCGCTTTCGGCAAAAGTGAAGCCCGCGAGCAGTCGCGCGTTGAAGATGTCGAGGTTCGGAGTGAGAGAAAGGTACGGCTCATAAACGTTGCCGAGCGACGCCGCCGCGCCGTGGCTCAACAGCGGCGCAACCCAGTATTCATGCGGGCTGCGGAGGGTCACAGCGCTCAGGGAATGGATGTGGACGGCAATGGCGCCTTTCTCAAAATGGAATCCGTCCTGCGCCAGCGCGCCGCTGCACTGACCCGCGTACCAGCCGTAATAAAGCGCCGCGTGGCGCATCGGGTAGCCGTTGGGAAAAATCTCCTCGCGGTCATCTTCGATCACCGGCAATCCATGATGCCGCGCGTCCTCCGCGACCCGCCGCAGCCATTCGTCGCCTTCCGCGTGCGGGCCGTCCTTCAGGCCGCGCGCATCGATGTACGCAAATCCCCACAGGCCGTTTTTTTCCGTCTCGAGCGAGTCGTCGATCATCCGCCGCACTATTTCCGCGCTCGGCGCGTCGAGGCGGCAGACGAGGATCAGCGGCAGAAAGTTCGTGTCCGCAACGCGCGTGAAGCTGCGGTAGTACGGGTTATTCAGCGCGCTGGAAATCTGCGTCGTGAAATACCCCATGCCCGCCAGTTCGGAATCGACCGCCGCCTCGTTGTGATCGCGGATGACCGGCGGCCCGTCTTTTTTGTCGCCTGGATAATTGGGAGCAGCGGCAATTTTCAGCGGCATCCCGCGCATGAGCACGGCGAAGCGAATTTTGTTTTCGGTGACGCGCCGGGTGTCATCGACGTTCAGCTTCGTCTTCCACCAGCGGCGTTGGGAGAATAATTCCCGCAGCGGTCGCAGGATCGACCGGTCGTACTCCACGCGGCTGATGTCCTCGGTCAGCGGGCAGTCGAGTCCGACGATTTGCTCTGCGGGGATGCCGCGCTT
>JANXWU010000429.1 GCA_025350985.1 Spartobacteria bacterium
GCCACGGGCAAATGGGCGCGGACGAGCTCGAAGACGTGATGGCGCGATTCGTCGCCGGAAAGATCGACGTGCTCGTTTGCACCACCATCATCGAGAGCGGCCTCGACATTCCGAACGCGAACACGATCATCATCGACCGCGCCGACCGCTTCGGGCTCGCCGATTTGTATCAACTGCGCGGGCGCGTCGGGCGGGCGCAGCACAAGGCCTACGCCTATCTCCTGCTGCCGCGCGACATGATGAGCGCCGGCGAAGCGCGCAAGCGGATTAACGCCATCAAACAATACTCGTCGCTCGGCGCGGGCTTCAAAATCGCGATGCGGGATTTGGAAATTCGCGGCGCGGGAAACATTCTTGGCACGGCGCAGAGCGGGCACATTTTCTCGATCGGCTTCGATCTTTACTGCCAGCTTTTGAAACAGGCGGTGGCGAAACTGAAAGGCGAGAAGGTGAGGCCGCGCGTCGAGGTTTTGCTACGGCTGGATTTTGTTGTCACGAGCGAGGCGGAACTTTGGAATGCGGAATGCGGAATGCGGAATGCGGAATTGAAAAAGCGAAACACGCCGGCTTTTTTGCCGACGAGCTACATCGCCGACGCGCCGACACGCATTCGCGCTTATCGCGAACTCGCCGAAATCGCCTCGCAGGAAAACATCGACGCGTTGCGAAAAACTTGGCGCGACCGTTTCGGCCCGCTGCCGGAGGCGGTGGAGAATCTGCTCACGATGGCGGAGATCAAACTCGTCGCCGCGGGCCGGAAAATCACGCGCGTCGAGGTGCGCGAGGAAAAGCTGATGCTCACGAGGAGTGGCGATTACGTGCTCATCGGAGGAAAATTTCCACGCCTTGCCGCCAGCGTACCCGCAGAACAATTACGCGAGACGCTGGCGGTGCTGCGGAGCTTTTGAGGAGGACTGTTCCGCGGAAACCGCGCTGGTTTTTTCCGCACGATTCCTGCTTCAATCGTGAGATAGTTCCCCAACTCCGAATTCTCTTCCCGCATGAATTCCTCCTCCTCGCTTTCCTCCTCACCGCGCACTTTTTCACGGCGCGATTTCATTAAATCCACCGGCGCATTTGCGATCCTGGCGGGGTGGGGCGGGCCGTTTGCGCGGCAGGCCGGTGCGTCGGCGATGATCACCCCGCAGTATCATTTTCTCAACCGCATCTCGTGGGGTGTCCGCGCGTCGGACTTGCACCGCCTCAGCCTCATCGGCATCCCGGCCTATCTCGAAGAGCAACTCGATCCCGCGCGGCTGCCGGGCGTGACGCGTGTCCGCGTCCCATCGGTGCTGAATCTCGATCGTCGGCGCGCGGCGCGGTTAAGGAATGCCAGCGACGTCTGCGAACTGGCTTTGGTGCAGGGAATGTTGAGCCGCGCGGCGACGAGCCCGGCGCAGTTGCTCGAGCGCATGGTCGAGTTCTGGTCGGATCATTTCAACATTTCGAGCGAAGAGTTGGAGCCGGATTCCATCGACTTTCAACGCCGCGTGATCCGTCCGAACGCGCTCGGCAATTTCAAGACCATGCTCATCGCCGCGGCGAAACATCCGGCGATGCTTCAGTATCTCGACAACTACCTGAACATCGCCGCGCACCCGAACGAAAATTACGCGCGCGAGGTGATGGAATTGCACACCCTCGGCGTGGACGGCGGCTACACGGAGGCGGATGTGAAAGCGGTCGCGCGCGCGCTCACGGGCTGGACGATTGATGACAGCGTGGCGGGATTTTTCTTCGAGCCCGACGATCACGACATGGATGCGAAGACAGTGCTCGGCACCCCGCTCGCGGCTGGTCGCGGCATTGAAGATGGGATGGATGTGCTGAACCTGCTCGCGAACCACGCAAGCACGGCGCATTTCGTCTGCCGGAAACTGTGCGTGCGTTTCGTTTCCGACAATCCGCCAGCGAGCCTCGTCAACGCCATCACCGCGGTCTGGATCGCGAATAACGGCGAGATCAAACCCGTCCTGCGCGCTCTGTTCAACTCGACGGAGTTCGCCAATGCCACCGGGCAAAAGCTGCGCCGGCCGCTGGATTTCTTCGTCGGCTGCCTGCGAACCACGGGCGCGACGGTGACGAACATTTGGGTGCTCTACGACCTGCTCTCTCGCCTCGCGCAAACGCCGTACGACTGGCATCCGCCCAACGGCTACCCCGATGTCGCCGGGGCGTGGGCGAACGCGAATGGGCTGCTCGAACGCTGGAACGCGGCGCAAGTTTTGACCGATTCCGCGCTGAATGAACGCGGCTCCGGCGTCCGCAGCCCGCTCTACTCCCTGGTGCGCGCGACGACAGCCGGCGCGCTGGTCGATCAGGCCGCACTGCTGATTTTCGGCACGCCGCTCGACCCGGACAAGCGCGCGGAGATGGTCGCTTTCGTCACCGATGGTGGCCCCGAGACGACGAAAGTGACCCGCGCGATTCTCATCGCAAAACTCGGCTCGCTCTGCGGGCTGCTGCTCTCCTCCCCGATGTTCCAATGGCGCTGATCGCCTGAGAAATTTATGAGCAAACAACTCTTCCAAGTCTCCTCGCGCTTCCTCCCTGCGAATCCGGTCGCTCGCACGAAACGCCAGCCTGCCATCGTCGGCGTGGACGGTTCCGCGCTGCCAAATCTCGTGCCTCAACTCGCATTCGCACCTGCGGGTCAGCAACCGTCGGGCGACGTGTTGATCTGCATTTTTCAGCGCGGCGGCATGGACGGACTGAGCGCGCTGATCCCGTATGCCGAAGGAGCGAATTACTACGACCTGCGCCCAACCATCGGCGTGCCCGCGCCGGGCGGCGGCGCGACTGCGGCCATCGATCTCGACGGAAAATTTGGCCTGCACCCCTCGCTGCTGCCCTTCAAGGATATTTACGACGCAGGCAAACTTGCCGTCGTCGCCGCGACCGGCAGCGTCGATCCCACGCGCTCGCATTTCGACGCGATGCGTTTCATGGAGCAGGCGACGCCGGGAAATAAAACCACGGGCACGGGCTGGATCGCGCGGCATTTGGAAAGCATTGCGTCGCAGAACACTTCGCCCTTTCGCGCGGTCGGACTCGGCTCCAGCGTCCCGGCTTCACTGCGAAGTTCGGGCACGCTGTCCGCGCTCGCACTGGAATCGATCGTCGATTTTCATCTGCAAGGACGATGGGATCAGATCGATAAAATCCGCGCGGAACTGTCGTCGCTTTACTCGGTCGCCGCGCCGACGGACTTGCTTGGGCGGCAGTCGAAATTGGTTTTCGACACGATTGATTTGCTCGACACGCTCAGTAGCACGACCTACACGGCGGCGAACGGCGCGGTCTATCCGGCGGACGATTATTTCGCGTTCGGCCTGATGCAAATTGCGCAGCTCATCAAGGCGCAAGTGGGATTGGAAGTCGCGTGCATCGACATCGGCGGCTGGGACACGCACGAGACGGAAGGCACGAATGGCGGCTACTTCAGCGACTTGCTAGGTTCCTTTGCGAAGGGGATCGCCGCGCTCTACACCGATCTCGGGACGCTCACGCAAAAAGTGACAGTGGTGACGATGAGCGAGTTTGGCCGGCGGGCGGAAGAAAATGCGAGCCACGGCACGGATCACGGACACGGCAATTGCATGTTTGTGCTCGGCGGTGGCGTGCAGGGTGGGAAAGTGTACGGCAACTGGCCGACGCTCGCGCCCGACAAACTCGACGACGGCGACCTCGCGATCACCACCGACCAGCGCGACGTGCTGGCGGAACTCGTGAGCAAGCGCTTGAAAAACCCCGCGCTCACTCAGGTGTTTCCAAATTTTACACCGAGTCCGCTGGGGATGTTCACGGCGGCTTGACGGAAAAAACGGATGACGTGAAACGCCGTTTTGCTCTCAAAAAAAGCGCGTGTCATTCCGAGCGAAGTGGAGAGAGCGCAGCGCACGGGACGCAGTCGAGGAATATCATGACCGATCCCGAAGCGACGCCAGGGATTGAGCCGGAGATTTCCTACACTCCGCGGCGCTTGGGTCGGAATGACGCACGCTTTTTTTGGGCGTTCTGTTTTTTGAAGGAAACTCAAACGAGCGGGCCGGGGACGCTTGACTTCTCCCCTCGCAGACGGAATTTTTCCGCCCTCATGTTCGATTCCTCTTTTCTCTCAAAGTCTGATTCCCTGAGAGCCGTTAGAACCCGATGCCGAGGTTCACGGTGATCGGAACCTCGTAGCGACTCCTGGGCGCCGTCCCGGGGTCCGTCGTCGTGTTGCAGGGCACGCCTCCGCAATAGCTGTAGCTGGTGTAGCTGTAGGTGGAGTTGCTGATTGTAT
>JANXWU010000441.1 GCA_025350985.1 Spartobacteria bacterium
CGCGCCGGATGCGAACGAGGAGTACTTGTTTTACCAGACGTTGATCGCGACGTGGCCGGGGGAGGAGCTGACCCGGGAGGCGCATGAAACCTACATCCGGCGGCTGCAGGAGTACATGATCAAGGCGATCAAAGAGGCGAAAGTAAACAGCAGTTGGATTCAGCCAAACGAGGAATGGGAGGAGGCAGTGCGCGGGTTTGTGACGAAGACGCTGCATCGCGGGCCGAATCGTTTCGTGAAAAGTCTGACGCCGCTCGCGGAGGCAGTGGCGCAAATCGGTGTGGTGAATTCGCTCGCGCAGCTCGTGCTCAAAGTGACCGTGCCGGGCGTGCCGGATTTCTATCAGGGCTGCGAACTGTGGAATTTGACCTTGGTCGATCCCGACAACCGGCAGTCCGTGGATTTCAACGTGCGGCAGAAGTTGATGGAGTCGATGGCGGAAGTGCCGCCGGGAGAATTGTTCGACGGCTGGCGGGACGGACGCATCAAACTTTTCATCACCCAAAAGCTCCTGCAATTCCGGGGGGAGCACGCGCGACTGTTCGAGCTGGGAAACTACACGCCGTTGAAGACCACCGGTGCCTTTGCCGAGAGCTGCTTGGCCTTTAGTCGCGAGTTAGGAAGGGAAATGCTGCTGGTCGTGGTGCCGCGCCTGAGCAGTCGCGTCGGCTTTCCTCCACTCGGTGAGAAGTGGGCGGATACGGAGATCGAACTGCCCGCAAACCTCAGCGGCAAGCGGGTTCGCGAGGTATGGACAGGAGCGGAACTCGACGCAGGCGGCGGGAAATTGCGCGTCGCCGAGGCGCTGCAAACCTTGCCGGTGGCGGCATACTTTTCCGCGCCGTAGCCAAGTCCTATTTTGGGACGCTGCTGTCGCGCAGGGCTTTCACGCGGTCGTGCGCCTTTTGCACTTCGGCGGATTGCTGCGTCGCCAATTCACGCAGCGGGGCCGGCAGATTGTGACCTAGAATCTTTTTGTACTCGCTCACGGCCACATCTTCGCCGCGTTCGCACTCGGCGAGAATGGCATGCCGGTCTTTGCCTTCGAGCGCGGCTTTGAGATTGATCCATCCACGATGCAGCGCGCCGGCGAGGCTGCCGGTTTCCTCCGGATTGCTGTTGCCCAAAATGCTGTGCGCCGCGTTTTGCAATTCACCTGCGAACTTCGCGCGTTGCAGCGAGTACTCATGGAAGAGGCGCTTGATGTCGGCGTCCTCGATGTTTTGCGAAGCGGTCAGGAATCCCTGCTGCCCATCTTTGCAGGTCTGGATTAACTCGTTGAGATCGGAACGGTAGTCGGCATTGGTTTCACTCATACCGCTTCTTCGCGGCTCCCCGACGTAGCGCGCGTTTGTTCCAGGACGAAAGCTATTCGCCCACGTCACCCGGCTCGGAGAGCACCAACGGCTCGTCCGCGGCTGGACTACGACGCACCGGGAGCAAAGTCGTGAAAAGCTTGTTCATCACGCGCAGGCGCCGGCACAAATCCCGTCCGATATTCAACAGCAAAACCGCGAACTGCTCCGGACGCTTTTCGGCCAGACGATGAATGTCCTCGGCGGACAGAGAGTACAGCAGCACCGGCTCGGCGGCGAGCGCTGACGCCGAACGCGGCACGCACTCGAGCACGCACATCTCCCCGAAAAACTCGCCCGCCTCCAACTCGGAATAAATGGTTTCGCGCGGCGTGCCGTGCTGGCCCACGATGCGGACGCGGCCTTCTTTGATCAGGTAAAGCTCCTTCCCTAGGCCATTTTCCTGCACGATCACCTCCCCCGCTTCCGCATGCACTTTCTTGCAGCGGCTCGCGAGTTCGCCGAGCACGTCATCGTGCAAACCGGCAAAAAGCCGGCTGTCGCGCAAGGCGGATTTGGCGCTTTGAAACATGGGTGCGTATGAAGTTCCGGCGCGCACGGTAGCACTACCCGACCGCGGCGCCTGGCGATTTCGACCGCACTGCACGGGAAAGTTTTGCCGCAGCTTCGCCGAGCCACCCGACGTCCGGCGTCGCGTACGGGCGGAAGGTTTCCAGCGTGCCGTCGTGTTCGTTGTAAAAAAGCGCGCGGTGCAAACCGAGCCCGCTCGCCTTGGGCGAATCGATCAAACTCGCGGAATCGTTCGCGCTCATCTGGAACACCACGCGCATTTCAAATTCGCTCAGCGCCTTCCGATTCATCGCGCGGTTCACGTTGTTGAAGGTGTCCACGGTCGCGACAAGGTGCAGACCTCGGCTGCTGCCATCCGTGATCATTTCGTTGAACTGCGCGCCTGGAGTGGAGCCGGTTTCCGAGCCGCTGGCCGAAAAGGAAAAGTCGTCCTCGGGGCGGAGCGTTTTGAATTTGTGCAGCCCGTGGATGAAAAGAAAAACCGACGGCGCATCGTGCGGGCCGCCATTCTCGTCGGAGCGTAATTTCATCGCCGCCGCCATTTCATTCATGACGCTGGCCACCTCATGGCTGCGTGCGACGGAGACCGGATGCGGGATGGCGACCAGCAGCGATTCCAGAAACGTCGCGTCGGCGGAGCCCGGAACCGCCGTGTGGAGAAAAATGAATTTCGCCGAACCGGCGGGATATTGCGCGGCCAGTGCGAGCAGGGAAAGTCCGAGCATGGAAAGCGCGGCTTCGTCGCGCTGGCCCACGATGAGCAAATGATTGCCGCTCTGCCGATGGAAGACAGCTTCGGTGGGACCTTTGATCGAATTGGGCGCGCCCAGCCAGCAGCGCGCACCGGCGGGCGGCGTCGCCGGAGCAGAGTCCAGGGCCGCGCGCAGCAAGTTGTTTTCGCGGATGTCAGCGGGTGCGTTTCCTTCAAAGACAATCGGCCCGGAAACCGCGCCAGTCCTCGCTTCGGCGAGAGCGTTCACCTGGTCGAGCCACGCGTCGCGCTCGTCGTCCGGCAGCCACACGACTTGGAACGGGCTGTTGCCCTCGACCGCGCCGGCGGCGTCGTTGTAAATGCCTTCACCCGGCCGCGAAAGCAGGCGTGGAGCCGAGTTCGAGTCATCCATGATGAGGTACGCGTCCGCCTCGTTGCATTGCAGCGCGACGCGAATGACCATTTGCCCGAGCGTCGCGCGAGCGAGCGAGTACGCGCCGCCGAGCGTCTGCGAGCCGAGCAAAACGTGAATGCCGAAAGCGCGTCCCTGCCGGACGATGCGGTCGAAAAGGAGCGAAGCCGTTTGCGCAATCGTGTCGTCATCCACAAAAAATTCCTGAAACTCGTCGATGAGCAAAAGCGAGCGCGGCATCGGCTCCTTGCCACCGGCTCTTTTGTAACCGGCCACGTCCTGCACGCCGAGTTTTCGGAACAGGTCGCCGCGCCGTTTCAGTTCCTCGTCCACTCGCTGCAACACACTGAGCGCGAATTCCCGGTCGCTCTCAATCGCGACGACGCGCGCGTGCGGCAGGTGTTTCGCCGCGTAGCATTTGAACTCCACGCCCTTTTTGAAATCGATGAGATAAAACTCGACCTGCTCCGGACTGCACGCGAGCGCGAGGTTGGTGATGATGACGTGAAAAAGCGTGGATTTTCCCGAACCCGTTTTGCCGGCAAACAGCGCGTGCTGACGCGTTCCTTTGCCGATGGCGAGGTACTGAAGTTTGGTCGCGCCCGTTCGTCCGATGGCGACCTTCAATTCGCTCGTCGTTTCGTTTTGCCAGAACTCCGACGGCTTCGGCGCGATCTGCGCGAACGGAACCTGAACGCGATTGGAATCGACGCTGCCCTGCCCGATTTTGTGGATAAAACCAGCCGCGAGTTCTGCGTCCGGCGGCACGTCGAGCGCCAGCGCCGCGCCCATTTCAGCTTGGCCCGCGTCGGCCACGAATTCATTTTTTACCCGCCGCAGGCACACGCTGCTTTTGCGCAATTCGTCGGGCGTGAAACCATCGGGCAGCGGCTGGCGCGTGTCCCAATGCATGAGCGTGTAAATGCCGCAGCGCGCCCCGCTGGCGGCGATGCTTTGCAGACGCTTCGCCGCCGTCTCGCTGAAGTTTGCCGGAAAATCCGCGACGACGAGGAAGTGAAATTTCTCCGCGACGCTGCCCGCTTGCGCGTTGTATTCCGCGATCGTCGCGTACTCGTTGCGCAAGTACATCTGAATCACTTTTTCGAGGTGATCGCTCAACTCGGCGAGACGTTCCTCGATTTGGTCGCGCTGCGTCCAGATGCGCCGGTTGATGAGGCTCTCCTCGTAATCGGCGAGGTGCATCAGCCCTGCAAAATTGCGTCCCAAACCGACTGGATCAAAAATCGTAAAACTGATTTTTCCGGGCGGAGTGGTGGCGAGCAAACGAAGGATGATGTTGTTGATCACGCCGATGGCAGCGGCGTCGCCAGACTCGGTGGATTCAAAAAGGATCGAGCCGTGACGCGGAAAAGTGAGTGCGAGTGGCAGCGACAACTGCGCGGAACCCGGCAGCGCGAGGCGCGGGCTTTTGGGAAGAGTCGCGTGCTGGGTCAGGTCGAGATCAAGATGCGCAAACTGGCAGGCTGCAGTGAAGGCCGCGGGCGGTGTCCAAGTTTCCAGCAGCCGCGTGCTCCATACCGGCGAGAGCGATTCCGCCGCGGCATTGGTTGCCTCGATCTCCTGCAAAATCGGCGTAACTTCCGCTTTCCACTCCGCCTCCAAAGCCTGCCAGCGCGCGCCTTCCAAGGCCGCCGACTCGGCCATCGCCGCATCGTAAATCTCCTTCGTCTGCCGTTGGTGCGCCGCGGCTTCTTCCTTCGCCCGCGCCGCGTGGGTGCTGTGCTCCGTCTCCGCGCTTTTTAATTTTGCGCAAAGCAGTTCCGAGTTTCTCGCCGCGACGCGCGCACACTGCACTTCGATTTTCAGCCGAGCCTTTTTTTCAAACTCGGCCTCGACTTCACCCGCGCGATTCCACTTTTCGCCAATGGCCGTGTAGGTGCGCTGGAATTCATCCTTGATGCGCGTTCGGTCGCGCGCGCGCGTCGCCATCGAGGCCGCGTTCGCAGCCTCGTGCAGACCGCTGGCTCGCGAGAA
>JANXWU010000445.1 GCA_025350985.1 Spartobacteria bacterium
CTCAGTCGTCCGAGCACATCCAGCACATCCATGACACTCTGATACTGGGTATGACTGTCGCCCCGGACAACGACTGGAAAGTCAGGGGTCTCAGCTTTCTGCTGGGCCAGTTTCTGTTCCAACTCCGGCACGCTTACCGGAACCGTATCCAGAAAGATCTTTCCTTCGTTATTGATGGTAATTGCTTTTGTCTTCGGCTTGGCAAGGCTTGGCGACGCGGCGCTTGCCTTGGGCAAGTTGACCTTCAATCCCTGCACGGAGGCCGTACACATCAGGATAAAGATGACAAGAAGCACATACGCCAAATCCAGCATCGGAGTGATGTTGATGTCGTCGTAAGGTTTGTCGTCCTGGACTTGCATAAGTGATGGCTCCCGGTCCGTGGGAGTTAGTCGGTGCCTGCGCGCGATTTCGGTTCCTGATAGAACTCGGCCATTTTCGTGACGAACTCGTCGATGAAAATGTGCATGTCGTCTTTCGCGTCCTTCACCCGCGAGAGAATATAGTTGTAACCAAAGAGCGAGGGGATCGCGACGGCGAGTCCGGCCACGGTGGCGAGAAGCGCGGCAGCGATGCCAGGAGCAATGGCGTTCACGTTCACCTCGCCGGCGGCGGCGACGGCGGCAAAGGTAATCATCACTCCGACCACTGTCCCGAGCAGTCCGAGAAACGGGCCGCCGGAAATGCAGATGGTTAGCAGCACGATCAGCCGGTTGATCTTTTGAGTCTCGCGCACGACCCCACCGTCGAGCGCCGCGCGGATGGCGTGGATGGAACGGCCCGCCAGACCTTTGCGGCCACCCGTGCCCACGGACTTGTCCGCGGCCAGACGATGGCGGATCTCCTCGGCACCGATGTGGTAGATGCGATAAACTGAGGCGTTGCGCATGGCCTTCAAGCCGGCTTTGTCCACCCGTCCGCCCAAGGACTTGAAATGCTCGGCGTCCGCGTCGTCGAGCACTGTGAGATCGGCCGCCACATGCTTCCATTCTTTCATGAACAAGGCGTTGCCTTTGCTGATCCCGTTGAGATAGGAGACCTTGTTGACCATCACGAACCAGCTTAAGACCGCCATGACACCCAGGATGCAGATAACCACCCAGCCATCCATCGTCAGGGACTTAACGATGACGCCGAAGGTTCCGCCACTTAGCCAAGTCATCACACCCGCGGGTTGCTCGTCCGGGCCAAGAGTTAGAAGCTTCGCCGCCTTGTCGCCGCCACCTTGGACAATCGCGGACAGTTTAACGAAGGCAGGAGAGCGCGCCACTTTGGAAACTTGTAATTCATCGAGTTCGCCAACGAACCCGATTGTTCCCGCCGCTGCCTGGGGACCTTCGCCACCGATAAAGGCGGGACCGTTTAAGGCGGGCAACGGCGTGTTCAACCCACCATAAGGCTCGCCATCGAGATAGAGCGTAATTTTTGCACCCGCCGCGACTACGGCCACAGGGTGCCAACTGTTCACGGCCATAGGTGTCCCGGCCGCGCTGCGCTGCCCATTTACCTCGACAAAAGGAACTCCGTTATCGACACCGATGACGAAAGAGGTCGCTTCGTCGCGCCGGCTAAAGATGATTGCCCTCGGTTGCAGCGCGGTGGGTTTGAGGCAGGCCGACCACGTCATCGAAGCATCGGTCCAAGCCAGGGAGGCGGAGGCAGGAATGACAATGGTGCTCTTCCCGTCAAACCGCACGCCGCCACCAATAAGAGAACCTTCCACCCGCGTCCCGGCATTTTGCGCGTTGTTGCCTGACATCGTGAAGTCATTGGGAGGCGAGCCTCCTTCGCTAAAGTGATATACCAGCGCGGTTTCGGAGTCATAGCTGCCTTTCGTGTCATCGGCCTTGCTCGCTTTGGGACCCTGGTTGCCGTAGTAAAGCCATATACTGGTCTGCTCGCCGGGCTTTAGGTCAGGCACCTTTACCCAGACGAACGCCTCGCTCATCAGCGCGTCATATTTTTCGATGTGATAAGCGAGCGGCGTTTTGTCGTCCGCGGCGACAAAGCGCAGGTCGCTCCCGTCATCCTTCGCGGCGGCGAACTGAAAGTCGCCATCGTGCAAGCGGATCAACACTGGTGCCGCGCCAACCGGCTCGCTGATGCCGGCGCTTTTCAAGTCGATCGTCACCTTCTTGCGCATAGTCCACTCACTGTTCCACCACGCGTGGGCGGTGCTGGAACAAATCATGACCATCAGGAAACCCGAGAGCAGAGTCGCGGAAAGGTTGGTCTTAGTTCTAATGACTACTTTCATGAGTTGTTTGCTAGAACTCAGCCCCGACCCGGAAGGTTAGAAGCGGATTGTTCTGGCTGGTCGCCGACTGCTTAATGAGCGGGACGCCTAGTTCCACCGCACCGCCAAGGTGGCTAAGAAGTTGAAAGCGGCTGCCGATTCCATAGCTCGCAAGGTCGAAGCGGGACTCTTGGTCGGCCAAGGGTTCGTTCAATGTGAGCGTACCCCCTTCGCAAAAAACATAGATCCGCCAGTCTTTGACAACCTTCGCGGCCCAGCGACTAAGAGATGGGCTTCGTAGTTCCAAGGTGCCGAAAAGGCCGTTGTCGCCGAGCGCGGCCGATTCGAGATAGCCGCGCACGGTCGCCACGCCGCCACCGGAAAACTGTTCGCTGTTGAGAAGCGGTTGGTCGGCAGCCTGTCCTTGGACTTTTCCAAATACCTGAAAGCCCAAGGGCAAATCGTGCGTGTGCGAAAGGTCTCCGCGGACATAGAAAAAACTGCCGTCAGCCTTGAATCGCTTCGAGTCGAACTGGGTCGAGTTACTGCCGAGGCCGCGCAAGTGAAAGGTGGCGCCGGCGCTGAACTCAGTCACCGAGCCTTTGCCGATCCAGGTCGCCACATAGGTTAGGCTCAACGGGTAATAAGTAATGGGAGTTACAATGTTACCCAGACCCAGGCGCACCTGTTCTTCGAAATGCTTGTAGTCGAAGCCCAAGCTAAGGGAGTGAAAGAACTCCTTTCCGGGAGGCAGCGTAATGACCGCCCGGCCGCCGATGATTTCGCCGCGCCCCGCCACGGCTGCGCCGCCAAGGGTTGATACATTACTGTCCTGTTTCGTCCCCTGCACCGTGAGACTCAGCCAGTTAAGAGACGGAGAACGCCAGGTATAGAAACCCGAATAGACCGTGGCGTCATCCAACCGCTCGGGCGCGATCTGAAAACTCGCACCAACCGAGTGCCCTAACTGCCATAGGTTATTGTAACTTATGGAACCATTTAAGCGAAGCTGCGTGGTGTTGGCGCTGTAACGGTTGTTTAGCTCCAAACTTCCGTGCAAGGGCAGTGTATCCTTCACCGTCAGATCGATATCGACGGTGCCCGGCTCCACGCCGGCGTTCAGGGTGGGAGTGACGCGACGGTCGGGGAGTTGGTTCAGGGCTACGATATCGCGGGTGACTTCGTTGAAGTCCACGACCTTGCCTTCCGCCACGGAAGGCGCCCCTTGCTTAATCTGGTCGATGGAAAAGTAGCGCGAACCTTTGACCCGCAGCCGGCCCACTCTTCCTTCGATTACCTGTAGGATCACGATGCCACCCTTTGCCTGCTGTGGTGGAACTTGGACGGAAACGGTCTGAAAGCCCTTGTCTTTATACGCCTGCTCTAGCGCAGCACGAGCCTGCTCGACATCCTGTTCCGTCCGGCCCGGTCCGAGAAACGGATAGACCG
>JANXWU010000017.1 GCA_025350985.1 Spartobacteria bacterium
GCGAAGAAAAAGGGTCGGAGTAGCTGTTTTTTCAACGGCAAGAATTCGGGCCGGCCTGTTCGCAGGCCGGCCCTTTTTTGTCGTCCAAAAAAGTCACAGGGGTGGACGCCGCCTCGTCGGGTTCGTGGCGATGACGAAATGCCTTCCGGAATCGACAGCCGCTCCCTCCCTCCGTAAGGAAGCCGTCCCGAATTTCATCGCCCGAACCAGCACGCTGGAATATAACCACGACTCCACTTTTCATGCGATTCCGCCGTCCGACATCTTGCTCCCAATTCGCTGCGATTCTCAGCTTGCTCATTTCATTTTCCACCCTTCACGCGAAATCCAAACACCCAAAACCGCCGAAGCCGGTGCCGGCTCCGGGGGCGCTCGATGGCAAGGCGTTTCTCGGCGCGTTCACCGAGTCCGGGGTGCATCGCGGACGGGAGGAGCTGATTGAATTCCAGGACGGAAAATTTCAGTCCACGCTTTGCCGTCGTTACGGGTTTGGCACGCCGGCTTACTTTTGCACGCGCCGCGTGGATGGCTCGCTCCGGTTTACGGCTTCCGCTTCGACCGACAAGATCGGCACGATGAACTGGGATGTGGTGGTGTATGGCAACCGGCTGGATGGCGTGATGACATGGGCCGAGTCGATGGAGAAAATTCACACCTACGGCTACCACGCCCTCCTGCGGCAGCCGCCAGCGGGCGCGGGAAAATGAACTCCAGTTTTCTCGACAAACTGCTGGAGCGCATTGGGCGCATCGGGCCGGAGGAAGTCCAAAATTACATCCAGCGGCTGGCGCGGGAGAAGGGGTTCTTCGGGACGATCCTCGACGCGATCCATGAAGGCGTGATCGTCACCGACCCCGAGGGACGCATCAGTTTTGTGAACCCGGCGGCGTGCGGGCTGTTCGGACTGGATGGGGAAAAATGCGGCGGCGAATTGATTGGCGAACGCATCGCCGGCTTCGACTGGAAATCGCTGGTGCAATCCGAGCGCGTGATCAGCCGGGACATGGAAATTTTCTATCCCGAGAATCGCTACATCAACTTCTACGTCGTGCCGCTGAAAACGGAAGGCGATAGGTCGAAGGATCTGGGAGAAAGGAAGGCGGCAGACCTGTCATCGGACACTCACGATCTGCGGCCCGTCGGCTACGCGATCATTCTGCGCGACATCACCGAGAGTCGGCGTTCGACCGAGCAGGAGATCGAGTCGGAAAAACTTTCCGCAGTCACGCTGCTGGCGGCCGGCGTTGCCCACGAGATTGGGAATCCACTGAACTCGCTGAACATCCACCTGCAATTGATGGCACGAAAGGCCCGCAAGCTGCCGGTGAAAGTGCGCGACGAGTTTCAGGAATCGCTGCACGTCGCGCGCGGAGAAATCCAGCGGCTCGACTACATCATCACGCAGTTTTTACGCGCCATCCGCCCGGCGCAGATCGAGACGCGGCCCGAGAATATCAACACGCTCATTCGCGAGTCGGTGTCATTTTTGGAACTGGAGATCAAGGATCGCGACATCATCGTCGAGACGGAGTTGCGCCCCGATTTGCCGCTGCTCGAAGTGGATCGGGACCAGATCAAGCAGGTGTTTTACAACGTGATCAAAAACAGTTTTCAGGCGATGCGCAGTGGAGGGATTCTGCACTTGAAAACGGATGCCGATGACAGCAATGCCACGATTGCCTTCACCGACACGGGTGGAGGAATCTCGCCCGAAAACATGAACAAAATCTTCGAGCCTTACTTCACGACCAAGGCAAGCGGCACGGGGCTTGGGCTGCTCATCGTGCGGCGCATCGTGCGCGCGCACGGCGGCGAAATCGACATCGTGAACAACGAGGGCCAAGGCATCACGCTGACCATCCGGCTTCCGTTGCAACATCGCCGCCTGCGGATGCTGCCAGCTGGCGGGGCGCTGCCGGAAGGAGCAGGGCGGAAGGCGGAGGGCGGAAGCTGACAGGCGCGCGCCATCGAAACATGAAACAAAACGGGAGCGCGAACGATCCGCCGGATTTGAAATTCGCATCAAAGATTACGCACGGCGGGTGAACGAAGTTCTGAAAAAATCTTCCGCCTTCTGACCTCCGCCTTCTGCCTTGCCATGACTCCGACCATCCTCATCGTCGATGACGAAAAACACACCCGTGACGGACTGCGCGCGTCGCTGGAGGACAGCTTTGATGTTTACGTCGCAGCGGACATCGCGGGCGCGCTGAACGTTTTGAAAAGCGAATCGGTCGCGCTGATGGTGACCGATCTGCGGCTGGGCGGCGACGATGGGATGAAGCTGATCGAGGCGGCGTTGAAAATGCCACGCGCGCCGATTTGCATCATGATGACGGCCTACGGCAGCGTCGATACGGCGGTCGAGGCGATGAAGCGGGGCGCATACGATTTTGTCACGAAGCCGGTGAACATCGACCAGTTGGAACTGCGCATCCGGCGGGCGCTCAAGAGCCGCGCGATTGAAACGGAAAACGTGGAATTGAAGCAGCAGGTCGAGACGAAATTTGGACTCGAAAGCATGATCGGCGGGTCGCTGGCGATGCAGGATGTGTTCGACACGATCAAGCAGGTTGCGCCTTCGCGGGCGACGGTTTTGGTGTCCGGGGAGAGCGGGACGGGCAAGGAACTGGCGGCGCACGCGATCCACAATTTGAGCGAGCGCGACAAGGCGAAATTCATCGCGGTGCATTGCGCCGCGCTGTCGCCGCAACTGCTCGAGAGCGAGTTGTTCGGGCACGAACGCGGGGCGTTCACCGGCGCGGTCGAGCGGCGTCTGGGGAGATTCGAGCAGGCGCACGGCGGCACGCTGTTTCTGGACGAGATCGGCGAGATTGACGCGAGCACGCAGGTGAAAATTCTGCGCGCGCTGGACCCCGGCGTGTTCGAGCGCGTCGGTGGAAACCAGACGTTGCAAGCGGACGTGCGCTTGATCGCGGCGACGAACAAGAATCTGGAAAAGCTCGTGGCCGAGGGAAAATTCCGGGACGATTTATTCTGGCGGCTGAACGTGGTGCAAATCCACATGCCCGCGCTGCGGGAACGGCCCGAGGACGCGGCCTTGCTGGCGGCGCATTTTTTACGGAAATCCGCGGAGGAAAATAAAAAGCCGAAACGGGAACTGAGCGCCGAGGCGGTGGACTGCATCGCGGGCTACCACTGGCCGGGGAACGTGCGCGAGCTGCGCGCCGCCATCGAACGTGCCGTGGTGCTGGCGACCGGGACCAAGATCACCGCGCGTGATTTGCCGGCAGCGGTGCGCGATACCGCGACGCGCGCGGTCGTCCACGGCGCGGTTCCGTTTTCCGGCAACCAATTCGATTTGCACGAAACCGAACACCGGCTCATCCTCCGCGCGCTCGATGAAAGCAAAGGCAACCGCACCGCCGCCGCGAAAAAGCTCGGCATCAGCCGCCGCACTTTGCACCGGAAAATCAATGAGCTGGGCCTTGCCAAAAAATCTGCCTTCAAAACTTCCAACCTGAAAACCGATCCCAACGCGTGAAGTGCCGGTCGTGCCTGATTCCAAATTGGTGCCGCTTCCAGCTTGGCGTTTCCGGTGCGCTTGGTGTTTGGTGTTTGAAATTTCCCCGCCATGGCCACTGAACACCAAGTCCAGACGTTCGTTCACAAACTCGAGGAAGGGGATTGGGTGCGCTGGGTTTATTTCGCGCTGCTGCTCACCGCGTCCATTTTTGGAATCTACCGTTTTTTGTTTACTGAGGGCAGTCCGGGAAGCTTCCGCGGGCTGTCCAGCGCCAAGGGGATGGAGCAGGCGCAAATCGCCCGCGAGGTCGCGCGCGGGAACGGGTTCAGCACGAAATTCATCCGGCCGCTCGCGATCACCCAATTTCAGAAGCACAAGGGGGGACTGCCCGAGGGAAATATCCCCGACACTTATCAGGCGCCGCTCAATCCGTGGGTGAACTCCCTGGCGCTGCGGCTTTGCAAAGGCTCCTGGAAGATGACCACCAAGGATGTGGTTTACACCAGCGACCGCGTGATCTCCGCGGTGGCGATGATTTTTTTCATTTTGTCGATGGCACTCAGTTACCGCACGGCGCTGCGGCTGTTCGATCAGCGGCTGGCCCTCGTGGGAATGGGGCTGCTGCTGGTGTGCGACACGTTCTGGCAGTTCTCGATGTCTGGGCTGCCGCAAATGCTGATGCTGCTGATCTTCAGCGGCTGCTGTTACGCATTGGTGCGGGCCGTGGAGGCCGGGCAGTTGTGGGAGGGCACGGAGGCGCTGGACTTTTACACGTTCGACACCAGTCCCAGGGTGCCGACCGCGGCCGCTGAGGCGTCCACGCCGGGGGGAGAGGCGCCGCCGCTGGCCACTCCGGGATTGGCGATTTTTCGGGAGCCGCTGTTCTGGCTGCTGTGCGCCGCCGTGCTTTTTGGATTACTGACGCTCGCGCACGGGCTGGCCGCGTGGATTTTTGGCGGGGCACTGCTCTTTTGTGCGCTCCACTTTCGTCCGCGCGCGGGATCCTTCGTGAAGCGGATTTTCAAAAATCCCGCGCTGTGGATGGCGGTGGTTTATCTGCTCGTTTACGCGCCGTGGATCATGCGAAACCAGCGCGTCTGCGGCGCACCGTTCGGCATCGCGACCTATTCGATTTTTCATCAACTTCGCGGCACCGAAAGCCAGGTGATGCGGACACAGGAGCTTTCATTCAAGGGAATCAATCCAATCACCTTCCGGCTGAAAGTGGTGCGGCAGGCGATGGATCAGTTCGCCGGCATTTACGGGCATTTCGGCAGCATCCTGGTCGCGCCGCTTTTTTTTCTGTCCCTCATGCATTTGTTTAAAGGACGCACGGCCTCGAGTTTTCGCTGGTGTCTTTTTGCGATGTGGGTGCCGGCGCTCATCGGCATGGGTGCATTCGGCTTGGAATCGCCCGTCTTGGATGCAAACGACCTGCACATTTTGTTCGCGCCGATGATGACTTTTTACGGAGTGGCGCTGGTCTTGGTGATGTGGAGCCGGCTGGAAATCAATATCGCGCTCGTGCGCTACGGCTTCGTCGGTTTGATTTATCTGATCTCCGGCCTGCCGCTTTTCAACACGCTCTTCGGCAGGGCCGAGGGCCGCGTGCAGTGGCCGCCGTACGTGCCGCCTTTCATTTCCCTGCTCGGCGACTGGGTGGATCGCCCCGACGAAGTGCTCTGCTCCGACATGCCCTGGGCCGTGGCGTGGTATGCCGATCGCAAGTGCCTTTGGTTGCCCATCACGGTGAAAGAATTCGTGCAACTCAACGACGACAACACGCTGCACGGACGCCTGGTCGGATTGTATCTCACGCCCATCACCGGCAACCGCGCCTTCATCGCGGATGTGGTCAAAGGCGAATACAAGGACTGGTATCCGTTCATCATCCGCAATGTGCAAATCCGCGACTTTCCGCTGCGGGCAGTGACCGCGCTGCCCATCGACAACGAGTGCGTTTTTTATTGCGACCGCGACCGCTGGTCCACGCGCGTCGAGTGATCGCCGGGCAAAAAACAGCGCATTGCATCCTCGTTCCTCACCAGATAATTTGCCGGTTCGATGCCAGCCAAAACCCCGCCACCTAAAACCGCCGAACAGCCCAGCTTTGAGAGCGCCATCGAGCGCCTGGAGCTGATCGTCGCGCAGATGGAAAACGACAAGCTCCCGCTCGAAGACCTGCTGGTGCGCTACGAGGAGGGGATCAAACTGGTGGCCGTCTGCTCGGAAAAACTCGACGCGGCCGAGAAAAAAATCACGATCATCACCCGCGATGCGGCGGGCCAGCCACGGCTGGAGGAGTTCGAGCCGGAAGAAAAAGCAGCACCGAGCCAGGGCGGTGGCGTGGCCTTGTTTTAATCCCTCAACTCGGAGCTAAAAACTTCCCATTTTTCCCATGCGTTTACTCGACACCATCAATTCCCCATCGGACGTCAAAACCCTGCGCGAGGATCAACTCCCGCAACTTGCCCAGGAAATTCGCGACGAATTGATTAACGTCCTTTCCGAAAAAAATCCCAACTCAGTGGGAGGGCACCTCGGCCCCAATTTGGGCGTGGTCGAACTGACCATCGCCTTGCACCGGGTTTTCAACACGCCGTCCGACAAGTTCGTTTTCGACGTGAGTCATCAAGGCTACGTCCACAAACTGCTGACGGGGCGCCGCGCCCGTTTTCACACGATGCGGCAGTACGAGGGATTGAACGGTTTCCTTCTGCGCAGCGAGAGTGAGCACGATTGCTACGGCGCGGGACACGCCGGCACCGCACTTTCCGCCGCGCTCGGGATGGCCGTGGGCCGCGATCAGAAGGGCACCGGCGATCACGTCATCTGCGTCGCCGGCGACGCGGCGTTCACCTGCGGCGTCAGCTACGAAGCGCTGAACAACGTCGCGCATTCGACGAGAAAATTCATCGTGGTCCTCAACGACAACGAATGGTCCATCGCCAAAAACGTCGGTGCGATGGCCTCCTACTTTAACAAAATCGCCACCAACCCGACCTACGCGCACCTGCATCACCGCGCGGCGTCTTTTGTCGAGCGCATCGGCGGAAAATACGCGCGCAGTCTCATCGGCAAAGTCGAGGAAGGCGTGAAAAATCTGCTGCTGCCGAGCGTGATTTTCGAGGAACTCGGATTGCGTTACTACGGCCCCATCGACGGGCACGACACGGATTTACTCATCCGCACGTTCGAGTTTTTGAAGACCCAGAACGAGCCCGTGCTGCTGCACATCATCACGGAAAAAGGCAAAGGCTACGCGCCCGCCTTGGCCAAGCCGGACAAGTTTCACGGGCTCGGGAAATTCGAGCCGACGACTGGCGAGACGGCGGCCGCTTCAACGCCCACTTACTCCGAATTGCTCGGCCACACGCTCGCGAAGTTCGCGGACACGAACAACAAGATCGTCGCCATTACCGCTGCCATGCCCACCGGCACCGGCCTCATCCATTTCCAGAAAAAACACCCCAACAAATATTTCGACGTAGGCATCGCCGAGGAGCACGCCGCGCTTTTCGCCTGCGGCCTGGCAGTGCAGGGGTTGAAACCGTTCCTCACGATTTACTCGACCTTCATGCAGCGCGCCTACGACATGATCATCCACGATATGGCGC
>JANXWU010000021.1 GCA_025350985.1 Spartobacteria bacterium
ATACGCGGCGGACTCGCGCGAATAGCTGTGCGACCACGTGTCGGCGACGACGGATTGCGCGGTGTGCGGCGCGTTTTTTAACACGTTGTCTTTTTTGTCGGCGACTCCGTTTTCCACCGCCGCCATCTCGGCGTGGATGGAAATCATCGCGTCGCAAAAGCGGTCGATTTCCTCCTTCGATTCGCTCTCGGTCGGCTCGATCATGAGCGTGCCGACGACCGGCCAGCTCAAGGTCGGCGCGTGAAATCCGTAGTCCATCAGCCGCTTCGCCACGTCCTCGGCGGTCGTGAGTTTGAAGCCGTGCAGGTCGATGATGCACTCGTGCGCGACCCGTCCATTTTTGCCCTTGAAGAGCACGGGAAAAAACGGCACGAGCCGCGCGGCGATGTAGTTCGCGCTCAGGATCGCGACCTTGCTCGCGTGTGCGAGGCCCTCGCCGCCCATCATGCGGATGTACATCCACGAGATGAGCAAAATGGAGGCGCTGCCCCACGGCGCGGCGCTGATCGGGCCGACGGAATTTCTGATTTCTGATTTCTGATTTCTGATTTCCACGATCGGATGGTTTGGCAGAAACGGCACGAGATGTCTGGCCACGCCAATCGGTCCCATGCCCGGCCCGCCGCCGCCGTGCGGAATGCAAAATGTCTTGTGCAAATTCAGATGGCAAACATCCGCGCCGATGTCGCCGGGCCGGCAGAGGCCGACCTGCGCGTTCATGTTTGCACCGTCCATGTAAACCTGCCCGCCACTCCCGTGGATGATCTCGCAGATTTCGCGGATCGTTTCCTCGAACACCCCGTGCGTGCTCGGATACGTGACCATCAGGCAGGCCAGTTCGCGTGCGTGTTGCGCGGCTTTCGTTTTCAAATCGGCCACGTCGATGTCGCCGTCGGTGAGGCATTTCACCGGCACCACGCGGAAGCCTGCCATGGCCGCGCTCGCCGGGTTTGTGCCGTGCGCGGATTCGGGAATGAGGCAGATGTTTCGATGCAGCTCGCCACGGCTCTCGTGGTACGCGCGGATGGCCAGCAAGCCCGCGTATTCACCCGCCGAGCCGGCGTTCGGCTGGAGCGAGACGGCGGAGAATCCGGTGATTTCCGCCAGCCAGTTTTCGAGCTCGCGAAACACTTGCTGATAGCCAGCCGTTTGATCCGGCGGCGCGAACGGATGCAGCTTGGAAAAACCGTACCAAGTCACCGGCAGCATCTCGGCGGTCGCGTTCAGCTTCATCGTGCAGGAGCCGAGCGGGATCATCGAATGGCACAGCGAAAGGTCGCGCGCTTCGAGCCGGCGCAGGTAGCGCAGCATCTCGGTTTCCGTGTGGTGCTTGTTGAAAACCGGATGAAGGAGGTAACTCACTTCCAAGTTGGCGTAGCGGTCGTGAGAATCCTTCACGTCGCTTCGCTGGCCGAAGAGCGCGTCCGCTTCGTCGAAAAAGAGTGCGACTTTTCCAGAGGCGGCGAGGTCGAGCAAACGCGCGAGATTCTTCTCGGTCTCGCCGATGTATTTGGTCACGACCTTGCCCAGACCGAACACCACCCCGAGCTGCACGAGATCAGCCGAGTTGGTCGTTTCATCGAGCGCGATGCCGACCGTCGTCTCGTCGAGTTTGCGCAGATTGACGAGGTGCGAATGAGCCGCGCGCACGGTCGCATCAGATGACTTCACCCGCACCGCGAGCGTGTCGAAAAACGGCCCGCTCACCTCGTGCCCGCATTCCGCGAGCGCCGCCGCCAGCGTGCGCGCGAGCAAGTGCGTGCGCGCCGCGATTTTCCGAAGCCCGTCCGGCCCGTGATACACGGCGTACGACGACGCGATCACCGCGAGCAAAACCTGCGCGGTGCAAATGTTCGAGGTCGCCTTCTCGCGGCGGATGTGCTGCTCGCGCGTTTGCAGCGAAAGCCGGAACGCGGGCTTGCCATGCACATCGTGCGAGACGCCGACGAGCCGCCCCGGCATGTGGCGCTTGAGGGCGTCGCGCACCGCCATGAAAGCCGCGTGCGGCCCGCCGTAACCGAGCGGAACGCCGAATCGCTGCGTCGTGCCGACGGCGATATCCGCGCCGAATTTGCCCGGCGGCTTCAGGAGCGTGAGCGCGAGCAAATCGGCGGCGACAATCGCGACGGCTTTGTGCGCGTGGACTTTTTCAATGAACGGCGCGTAGTCGCGAAGCACGCCGTCGGTGCGCGGATATTGGAGCAGCGCGGCGAAAATCGTAACGCGAGCTTCCAGCTTGCTTCCCGTAGTAGAGCTAGCTTCCAGCTTGCCTCCATTCGATTGCAAGCTGGAAGCTTGCGCTACTTTGAAATCAAACGTGTCCTCGTCGCCCACGATCACCTCGATGCCGCGCGGGACGGCGCGCGTTTTCACGATGTCGATCGTTTGCGGATGACAGTGCTGTGATACGAAAATCGCGTTCACGCTGTCGTCGGCGCAGACCGCGTGCGCCATCGTCATCGCCTCGGCAGCGGCGGTGCCTTCGTCCAGCAGCGAGGCATTTGAAATGTCGAGACCGGTGAGGTCGCAGATCATGGTTTGGAAATTCAGCAGCGCCTCCAAACGACCCTGCGCGATCTCCGCCTGATACGGGGTGTAGGCCGTGTACCAGCCCGGATTTTCCAAAATGTTCCGCTGGATCACCGGTGGCGTGATGCAGTCGTGGTAACCCATGCCGAGGAACGAACGCGCGACTTTATTTTTCGCGCCGATGCCGCGCAATTCCAGCAGCGCTCCGCCTTCGGTCGCAGGCTCCGGCAGGTCCAGCGCGCGCCGAAGCCGGATGCCCGCGGGCACGGTTTCGTCGATCAACGCATCGAGCGACGGCGCGCCGACGGTTTCGAGCATCGCCGTGATTTCATCCGCCGCCGGACCGATGTGGCGGTACAAAAATTCGCCGTCGGGCACCGGCGGATGCGGATTTTTTGGCGTTGCTTCAGACATGGAAATTTCGGCCGGGCGCGCGGCGGACACGGGACGCGAGGGTAAGTTTGGCCAGCGTCAAATCAAGTGGCATTTCCTCTTTCGCACCCCTCGGAAAATGAAAGAGGAGTCTGGAAATCAGAAACTCAGATTGGGTTTTTCTTTTCCTGAGTTCCTGAGTTCCAGATAACTTTTGAAACATGAACCAACCCCACACCCACGACCATCCCGAGCACCATTTCCGCGGCAGCGAAAATGTCCGCGACGTGGTCATCGGCATGTCCGATGGACTCACCGTGCCCTTCGCGCTCGCCGCGGGTTTGGTCGGCGTCGCCGCGATCACCACGAAGATGATCGTCGCCGCCGGCTGCGCGGAAATCGCCGCCGGCGCGATCGCGATGGGACTCGGCGGTTACCTTGCGGAAAAAAGCCGGCGCGAACACTTCGACAGCGAACTCAAGCGCGAATACCGCGAGATCAAGGAACTGGAACAATGCGAGATCGACGAGACGCGCGAGGTTTTCGAAAAGTACGGGCTGGCCGACGCGGAGATCACGCCCATCGTCGAAGCGCTGCGGCGGCAGCCGGACAAGTGGGTGGATTTCATGATGCGCTTCGAACTCGGGCTCGAGCAGCCGGACGACGCCCGCGCGTGGGTCAGCGCCGCGACCATCGGCGCGAGCTACATCGTCGGCGGATTGATCCCGCTGAGTCCCTACATTTTTGCCACGCGCGCGCACTCCGCGCTGCTCGCGTCGATCTCGGTTACGCTGGTCGCGCTGCTCGCGTTTGGTTTTCTAAAAGGCAAGCTCACCGGCGCACCGCCCCTGCGCAGCGGCTTGCAGACGTGCCTGATCGGCGGCATCGCGGCCGCCGCGGCGTTCGGTCTGGCGCGGATGGTTTCGTGAGATCGGAGAAGCGCCAAAGTCGCCGCTCCGCGAAAGTTGTAAAAATCAAATCAGATTCAACCCGTGTGAAACGAACGGATGGAAATCCGCTCGGTTTCCTGTGGCCAGTTGCGCTCCACATCGCATGGCGACTGCGGCGATGAGGCAATCCGCCAGCGAGCGCGAGCGGCGTCCTGTCGCATTGAACAATTCCGCTGCCTGCTCCGCATCCGAGGGCAGCAACGGCTCCACCATTGGAAACAACGCCCTCATCAGCGCCCGGTCGTTCGCATCCAGAGGCCCGCACAGAAACTCCGCCCAAGCGACCGTCGATACACTCAATGTCTCGCCCGCTTCAATCCAGCCCCGCAACAAAGTTTCCTGCGGTGTGTCGTGTTGAAGCGCGAGAATCAGGAAATTCGTGTCAAGATGAAGCATCGCTTAACGCCGCGCCTCGCGCACTGCGATTTGCCATGCGCGACTCTTGCGCGCATCCAGCGCCAGATGACCTTGCAACGTCTCCAGCGCCGCCAGCCGCGCATGTCCTGGCGCGCCGGGAGTTTCCAGCCGCGCGCGAAGATGCGCACAGAGAACTTCCTGTTCCTCGCGCGGCAAGGCATCTGCGGCGGCTTCGATTTCGGCGAGCGTGCTCATTTCAAAAAATAAACCATGCGCGCCGAGCGGTGGCAAGGTGGGGAAGCGGCGTTTCCGCGTTACTCTGCCGCTCTACGTCTGCACAAAAACATAAAGAAAGACGCAAACCGCCATTCTTGACTGGCATCTCTTTTTAGAAGTCGAACTTATTTGCCAATGCTCATTCTCCTTGTATCTTCGCCCTCCCTATTCCCCCGCAACAGGCTGGCCGTTTGGCCCGCCCGGGTGGGAAGGTAAAATGGCAACCGTGGCTGGCAGCTAAGTTCATTATGATCGAAATGGAAAAACTGATCGCGAAATCTCTTCGCGATTTTAAAGAAGGCAGCATCGTTAAAGGCCGCATCCTGGAAATTCGTCCGCGTGAAGTGCTCGTGGACATCGGCTACAAATCCGAAGGCGTGATCTCGCTGGGCGAGTTCGACGACGCGGACGCGGTGCAAATTGGCGACGAAATCGAAGTGCTCCTCGAGCGGCTCGAAAACGACGAGGGCATGGTCATTCTCTCGAAGGAAAAGGCCGCCTACAAACAGAACTGGGACAAGATCGCCACGGTTTACAAAGAGGGCGGTCTCATCAAGGGCAAGGTCAAGGCCGTCGTCAAAGGCGGGCTCATCGTCAACATTGGCGTCGAGTCCTTTTTGCCGTCGTCGCAAATCGACGTCATCCCGCCGAAGGATCTCCAGCAATTTGTCGGCAAGACGTACGATTTCAAAATCGTCAAAATCAACGACGACCGGAAAAATGTCGTCCTCAGCCGCCGCGAAATCATCGAGGCGGAGCGGACCGAGAAGCGCCAGAAGTTCATGGACACGATCCAGATCGGCAACGTGGTCAAAGGC
>JANXWU010000022.1 GCA_025350985.1 Spartobacteria bacterium
CTCCGGCCGGGCTGGCGTTTCGTGAGCAAACAACTGCGTTTGGAGGCGAAGGACGGCACCGCGTTTCGAGTGGGACGCGTGGAAGTTTTTCGCGGTGAAATTTCCGACCCGATCGCGCACGAGCACAAGTTGCGGGACGGCGCGTTTCTTCGTCTCGCCGAATCGAACGGACCGCCGCGAGCGGGGTTGTTCGCCGTGCTGCAAAACCCGTTTGTCGAGTGGACGCGGACGGAAAACCGAATCGCGCTCGCCTACGCCGCCGACATGGATTGGAAACCTGCCGACGGGCCTTTTCTCTCGGACCGATTTTGCCTCGGACCTTGTCCACTCAGCGGCCACGAAATACCCGCCGCGCTCGTGCCCGAATGGAAATATATCCCCGGCGCGACCCTGCCCGGCGGACCGTGCCTTGACTGGGCGGAAGTCGAGGCGCTGACGGATTGCGTGCGCGCGTTTTTGCTTGTGCATCCGCGCGTGGCGTCGCGCGTGCATGTCGGCTGGTGCGAGAATGATTTCCAAATCGACGCCGCCACGCCGGAAGGCCGCGCGGAATACAAACGGATCATCGACCAGGCGGCGGCGCTCGGCTGCCGGCATCTGCTTTACTCGCCGGCAAACAGCGCTCTGTCCTCGCTGGCGGAAAACCGGGACGCGTGGGCTTGGGAAAACATTTTGTGGTTTGGCCTCGGCCAGAAAATCCGCAAGGACGAATGGATTCCCGGCCAGGATGCACTGCCGGATTCCGTGCGCGAAATGCTCGCTTACGCGAAATCCAAAGATGTGAAACTGCTCGCCTACGTCTTCCCGTCGATGGCCTTTTTGCAAAACCCGGTGTGGACGAAATGGATCACGAAAAATCCGCCGGGCGGCTACCTCGGCGCGGACACCGGCGACCGGAGTTTCCAAGACTGGCTCGTCGCGAAGCTCGTCGCTTTCCAAAAGCAAACCGGCGCGGGCGGCTTCTCGTTCGACCACTGGTGGATCGGCTACGACGACGCGACCAGCAAGTATGCGCAGTGGGCTGGTTGCCGCCGCATCCTCGAACAACTTCGCGCGCAACTGCCCGACGCCGTGCTCGATGGCCGCCAGCAGTATCACTATTTCGGCGCGTGGACGTGGCTCGCGGGTTCGTATCCGCACCCGCTCGCGAGCGACGAGCAGCCGCAGAGTTTCCGCGCTTTTCCCGATCTGCACCTTGACCGCGTTTCCGCCGACCGCCAGCGCTCCGCCGCGTGGTGGTACCGCATTCACAACTTCTGCCCGCCGGAAATCATGCCCGGTTTCATCGGTCACCAAACGCCGCGACTGGACGCGCAAAACGCCGTCCGCCGCGACCGTTTCCGCGCGCGCGATTGGGACACGCTCGGCTGGCATTACTCGCTGCTTTCGTCCATCGCCACCGCCCCGTTCCAGCACGTCGTGAACATGATTCCGGCGCGCGACGCGGAGGAGTTCGCGCACTTTTCCGCCACCGACCAGAAGTGGTTTCGCGACTGGCTCGACTGGACGGATGCGAACCTCGGAACGCTGCGCCACGTCCGTCCGATCCTCGGGCAGCCGATGCTCGGGCGCGTCGATGGCAGCGCGGCGTTCGACGGCACGCACGGTTTCGTTTTTTTGTTCAATCCGAACTACCGCGCGCTGCCGGCGGAGTTCGCGCTCGACGCCACGATCGGTCTGAATACCGGCGGGAAATTCATCATCCGCCAGCTCTATCCCGACGCGGGCCGTGGCCAGCTCCTCGCGCCGCGGGTGGGCGCGTTCTGGAATTTTGGGGATCGCGTTTCGCTGCCAATGCCCGGCGCGGATGCGCTGGTCCTGGAGATCAGCCCCGCGCCTGCATCACCCGCAGAACCGCTGCTCATCGGGCTCGCCGGTCGGGCCGTGTTAAAAGACGACACGCTCGAACTGAACGGCGTCACGGATGAACCGGGCCGCGTGCGCGAGGCGAAAGTCGTGTTGCCTTCGGGTCAAAAAATCCGCGCGGTGACCGTGAACGGGTTCGTCACTTCGTTTCAACAATCAGAAAACACCGTCTCGCTGCGCGTCACTTTTACCGGCGCGCCGTTTCATCGCTGCCAGCAAATCGGCAGCTTCGATCCAAAATTCACGGGTGGAAAATTCGTCGGCGCGATGGCAATTCCAGCGCGCATCTTTCAACAACTCGCCGAGCGCAAACGTCAGTGGCCGATTACTTACTCCGATGAGGAAATGGCGGCGACGTGGCTCGCCTCGCATCGCCTGTTGCTGTTCGTCAACGTCGCCGAGCCGTCCGACAAACTCGCGGTGCAACTGAAAATCGACGGCCAGCCGGTGACATTGAAACGCGCCTACACGAGCGTCCTGCCGCAAGTGGCCGAAAACACATTTGTCGGCTGGTATGCGGATGTTTCCTCGCTCGAGCCAGAGGTCGCGCATGAGTTTGAACTGGACTTGCCACCGCTCGCGGCGGGGCAGTTTCAAGGACTCTTTTTCGACAACGTGGAGACGGAAATGACGGCGGAAGTCACTCCCCCATCAACTCCTTGAGCGGTTCCCGCATGAGGTCGGCCCAGCGTTGATAACCGAGGTCCGAGAGATGCGCGGCGTCCGGCATGAGGTCTTTGGGAATTGTGCCGTCGGGGGCGAGAAACTTGGGCGCGAGGTCGAGGAATTTCACCGTCTTCCCGCCGTCGTCGAGCTTGGGCAGCAGCGCGTTGACTGCGCCGTGCCGGTCGCGGCGCGTGCCCGGCATTTCGCCCCACGGGAGCACCGAGAGCAGCAGGATTTTCGTGCGCGGCGATTTCATTTTTACGAAATCAACGATCGCCTTCACGCCGTCGAAAATCTTCTCCGCCGGTTCGCCATTCGAGCCATTGGTCCCGCCGATCATGAGCATCATCACCGTCGGCGTGATGCCGTCGATCTCGCCATTTTGCAGCCGCCAAAGCACATGCTGCGTGTAATCGCCACCCTGCCCGAAGTTCGCCGGCCGGTATCGGCTGAAGGCCGCGTCGTAAATCGCCTTCACGCCGTTTTTGTTATTCCCGCGCCAGTCGTCCGTCAGAAAATCGCCCATCAGCAACAACCTGACGCTGCCTTTTTTCGCTTCCGTCAAGAAGCTCTCGTGGCGCTTGATGAAGCGATCGTCGGGGTTGCCGAATTTGTCTTTTTTAAAAGCCGGCACGTCGGCTGGGTCGGCCGCAAGTGCCCCAATGCCAACCAAGGCAACCCAGAGGCCGGTCAGAATCGGGCGCGATTTGCTCAAGGCAAAAATGAACACACGTATTCGCAAATGCCGTCCGCCACGGCGATGTCGAACCCGGAGTTGGCCGGAACGTGAAAGGCACTGCCCGTGCGGTAGTCCTGCCACGATTCCACTCCGTCCAGTTTCACCCGGCATGCGCCCGCGATGATTTCCATTTGTTCGGCGGCTTGGGTTCCGAAATGAAACGAGCCGGGATAAATCAGGCCGAGCGTTTTGCGATTGCCGTCCGCCAGCACGATCGAGTGGCTGACGACGTTGCCTTCAAAATAGACATTGGCCTTGGCGAGGGCGGTGACGCCGGGGAATTCAAGCGGGACGGACATGCGTTCTGATTTAGCGAACTGACGGCTGAAGTTCAAGCGGCGAGCCACCCAGGGAATCACTCGCGATTTTCTGAGAGCAGCAGCCAGACGCCGACGACCATCGAAGCCGCCGCTGCGATCAACCAGCTCGTGAGCGGTTCGTGCAGCAGCAGAACGGACAGGGCAGCGCCCATGAACGGCGCGGTCGCGAAGTATGCCGCCGTCCGCCCCGCGCCCAGCGCTCGCAAGCCGCGGACGAAGAGCGTCAGGCTGATGCCGTAGCTGAAAAAACCGAGCGTCAGCACTGCGGCGACGCGCGGCCACTCGGGACAGCGATGACCCAGCGCACCGGCGAGGACGAGGTTGAAAAGGCCCGCGCAAACTCCTTTCCAAGCGGTGATTTGCGTCGGCTCGGCGTGGGAAATCCGGCGCGTGAAATTGTTGTCCAAACCCCACATGAAACACGCGCCCGCGACCGCGAGCCCTCCCAGCGGCAACCCGGTGCCGGGCTCCTGCGACCAGCCCGCCAGCGCGCCGCCGCAACTGATCGCACCCAGCCCGAGCCACAGCCGCGCGCTCATCTTTTCGCGGAAAAAAAGCCACGCGAGCAGCGCGGTGAACCCGGCCTCGCTATTCAACAACAACGAGGCCGCGGAGCCGGTCGAGCGCGCAAGCCCGAACATCAAGCACACCGGCGCGACAACTCCGCCCGCGACGATCGCCCCGGCAAACCACGCCAAATCTTTGCGGCTCCAACTCCGCGAAACTGTGGGGCGGACCAACCGGCCGCCCAGCCGCCACAACGCCAGCCCGCCGCCCGATCCCATGTTGAGCAACCCGGCCAGCAAAACCGGCGACAGGTCGCTGAACCAACCTTTGATCAACGGCGAACTCGCGCCAAAAAGCGCGGCAGCCATCAACACCGCCAGTGCGCCTTTTCTCATCATCGGTGGCGCAAACTCCTCCGCGCCGCGCCAGAATCAATGGTTGACCTGCCGGAAAACGCGCGTTTAGCATCCGCTCGAATCGCCCAACTACAGGAGGCCCCCTTTTGGAACTCAAAGACATAAAAAGCCTCATCGACTTGATGAAAAAAAACGACCTCACCGAGTTGAGGATCGAAAAGGAAGACTTCAAAATTGCACTCAAGCGCGGGGTTGAAACCGTCGTCCCGACCTATCTGCCGCAAGCACTTCCCGCCCTTGCTGCGGCCCCATTGCCCGCCCCCGCCCAAGCCGCCGCGCCGTCGGGAAAAGAGATCGTCTCGCCGATGGTCGGCACTTTTTACACGACGCCATCGCCCGAGTCGCCGGCCTACGTCTCGGTCGGCACCGAAGTCACGCCCGACACCGTCGTCTGCATCATCGAAGCGATGAAAGTGATGAACGAGGTCAAATCCGAAATCGCCGGCACGATCACCGAAATTATCGCGGAAAATGGCAAGCCGGTGCAGTTCGGCCAGCCGCTGTTCCGGGTGAAGTAATTTTGGATTTTGGATTTTGGATTTTCGATTGACTGCCTCCGCCCAATCGTTTGCCAAGTCGAAGCCGGAATTTGCGCACGGCTCGGTTTCCATCTCTCCCCTTCCGATTCGGCACGCGCAGCCGATTGAAAATCGAAAATTGAAAATCAAAAATGTTTGACAAGGTTCTCATCGCCAATCGCGGAGAAATCGCCCTGCGCGTCATCCGCGCCTGCAAGGAACTCGGCGTCAAAACGCTCGCCGTTTACTCCGAAGCCGACAGCGACTCACTCCACGTCCAACTCGCCGACGAGGCCATCTGCATCGGCCCCGCTCCGAGCGCGCAGAGCTATTTGAAAATCGACCGCATCATCAGCGCGGCGGAAGTTGGCGATGTCGATGCCATTCATCCCGGCTACGGATTTCTCTCGGAAAATGCGCACTTCGCCGACGTCTGCTCGAGCTGCAACATCAAGTTCATCGGCCCGCCCGCCAGCGCCATCCGCTCGATGGGCGACAAAAATGTGGCGCGCGCGACGGCGCGGAAAGCTGGCGTGCCCGTCACGCCCGGCAGCGACGGCCTCGTGGAAACCGAGCAGGAAGCCCTCAAGGTCGCGAAGAAAATCGGCTACCCGGTGATGATCAAAGCCGTGGCTGGCGGCGGCGGGAAGGGAATGCGTCCGGCACACAATGACGTGAGTCTCGTGCAAGGTTTTCACGGCGCGCGGATGGAGGCGGAAAAGGCGTTCGGCAACGCTGGCGTTTACATCGAAAAACTGATCGAGAACCCGCACCACATCGAGTTTCAAGTCATGGCCGACCAGCACGGCGACATCGTGCATCTGGGCGAGCGCGACTGTTCCATCCAACGGCGGAACCAAAAGATCGTCGAGGAAACGCCTTCGCCGCTGATGACCGAATCGCTGCGCAAAAAAATGGGCGCGTGCGCGGTCAAGCTCGCGGAGTCGGTCAAATACGTCGGCGCCGGCACGCTGGAATTTCTGGTCGATGACCGTGGTAATTTTTACTTCATGGAAATGAACACGCGCATCCAGGTCGAGCACACGATCACGGAGGAAGTGTACGGCGTGGACCTCGTGAAGGAGCAAATCCGCGTCGCCGCGGGCGAGTCGCTGGGCGCGCACATCCGCAATGCCAAGCCGCGCGGCCACGCCATCGAATGCCGCATCAACGCCGAGGACCCGTTCAATAATTTCGCGCCCTGCCCCGGCAAGATCGACCTTTACTACGCACCCGGCGGTCGCGGCGTGCGCGTGGACAGCCACGCCTACTCGGGCTACACCGTCCCGCCGCACTACGATTCGATGGTGGGCAAACTCATCACCACCGGCTCCACGCGCTTCAACACCATCAACCGAATGAACCGCGCGCTGGGCGAATACCTCATCCGCGGCATCAAGACGACCATTCCCTTTCAGCAGGCGATCATGCAAAACCCGGACTTCGTCCGTGGAAAATACAACACGGGTTTTGTGGAAAAATTCGTGTCTTCGCGCGCGGCGGAATTCAATCGTTGAGCCACGCGCGGTGGCGGAATCAGACCGACAGCGTCTGTCGCAGTTCCATCGCGATTTTCAAAAACTCAGCCTTCACCGGATTCTCGCCGGGGAGCGCCACGATCGGTTTTCCGCGGTCGCCGGATTCGCGCGTGGGGATGTCGATGGGCACTTGGCCAAGCAGTGGCACGCCGAGACGTTTGGCTTCGCGCTCGCCCCCGCCATTTCCAAAAATGTCGTAGCGCACGCCGTCGCTCGGGCACAGGAAATAGCTCATGTTTTCGATGAGGCCGAGCACGGGCACGTTCACTTTTTCAAACATGGTCGCAGCCTTGCGCGCATCGATCAGCGCGACTTCCTGCGGCGTCGTGACGATGATCGCGCCGGCCAGCGCGACGGTCTGCACGATCGTGAGCTGGATGTCGCCAGTGCCGGGCGGCAAGTCGAGCACGAGGAAGTCGAGTTCGCCCCATTCGACCTGTCGTAAAAATTGCTGCGTGTAGCGCGTGACCATCGGCCCGCGCAGGATCGCGGGCGAAGTGTCTTCGAGCAAAAATCCCATCGACATGAGCTTCAGCCCGTACTGCTCGATGGGCAGAATGCGCTCGTCCTCGGTCGCCATCGGGCGGTCGCGCGTGCCGAACATCAGCGACACGCTCGGGCCGTACAAATCGCAATCGCACAAGCCCACCCGCGCGCCGTTTTCCTGCAACGCCAGCGCGAGATTCGCGGCCACGGTGGACTTGCCGACGCCGCCTTTTCCACTCGCGATGGCGAGGACGTGCCGGATGCCGGGAATCGCCGTCGCGCCCACGCCGGCAGTTTGCGGTGGAGCTTGGATGTCGATCAAAACGCGCACTTCACCGATGCCCTCGACCGCGCGCAACGCGGCTTCGCTCTGCTCCTTAATCGACTGCGGAATGCGCGGATCGTTGGTGGCGAGCGCCATTTGCACCGTCACGTCCGCGCCGCTGATCGCGATGTTTTTGACGATGCCGAACGAAAGAATATCGCGCGAGAAGCCGGGATATTTTACGGACGCGAGCGACTGGCGGACGAGATTTTCCGAAAGGGCTGACATGGAGAAAACAACCTAAAGATACGACATGCTAACACGCCCTGGAGTCAGCGAGTCAAATCAGCGACCGCCGCTGTCGCGATGCTGCTGATCAAAACCACATCGATTAGTCGAAGGCCGCCGTCTTCGGTCGTCAAGACCAGCAGACGCTTATCGCCACTGAGCATCGCGAAATCGGAATGCGGCACGTGCATCGGCGTCTGTTCTGCGATGTGAACCGTAAACGGTCTGAAGGGTGCAGCATGCAGTAATTCCTGAATGGCTCGCGCGGTCATGTCTGAGGAGATTACCGCTTTGTCATAGCCGCGCAAGGTGCGCGCCAGCTCATGCAGCACTCAATCCTCTTCCGCATGGGATCAACTTCGAGTTCAAGGCGTTCGATACGGTTGATCGGAAAAGCCTCATCGCGTGCAAGGGTCTGCGCTTTGCAATTCACAAGAGTTCCGGCAGTCTGAGCACTCGATGAATCGGGAAACAGAGCTTGTGGAGAGCCATTTAGGATTGGCACAGGTGATCGCTTGCGAATACGCGAACATTCCCGCAGCCACGCTCGACGAGATTGTTGCTGAAGCTCAAAAAGCGCTTGCCTCCGCGGCCCGGCACTTCGATCCCGCAAAAGGAGCGTTCACCGCTTATGCCGCCCGCGCGATTCGTAATGCGCTGAATTCATTTTACGAAAAACAACTTCGCTACGTGCAGGCGCATGAATTCTCACTCGACGCGCCTCAGCATGGTTCTGAGCAAACAACGGAAAGTCCGCGCATCGCTAACATGGCCGATGGTTCGCAGCAGCTTAGTATCGAAATCCGCGCCCGCGAATCTCGCAAGGTGCTCGAGGAGGTCATGGCGGATATGCCGAAGCGTTCCCGCGATGCGCTGGAAATGTTGCGCGAAGGTCGCAGCTATTCGGAAATCGGCGAGGCGATGACAATGAGCAAACAGGCCGCGCACAAGATTGGTCAGGACGCGCTGCATAGACTGCGTGAAAAGCTGGAAGCACGCGGGTTCGCGGGACTCGATTCCAAAGGGTTTCTGAAATCGCGCTCCGTCGAAAAACCCGGCGGCTGATTGACGGTTTCTCGCCCAACCCGTAGTGCCTGAGAAAGACAATGACACGCCATAACTTCAAACCCATCACGCCGGAGGACATTCAAAAACTGCTCACGCCCGAGGAAATGAAAGCGTTTGCTGCCGGCGCTCGCTTTTTGTTTGGCAATCAGGGCGGCGATGATGACGCCGGTCACTCCACCGGGGCTGACGATGGCGACGAGGCCGAGTCCCGCACCCCTAAACAATAGCTGGCGACGCAAAAAATGAGCGCAAAGGTCCACCTTCAGGTTACGTCAGGACCACAGGACGGAAAGGTGTTCAGTTACACCGAGCATGACACCTTCATCTTTGGCAGAATGGACGACTGCCATGCCTGCATTCCCAATGATACTCAAGTCTCACGCCATCACTTCATCCTGGAAGCGAACCCGCCGCAGGCGTGTCTGCGCGACCTTGGCAGCCTCAATGGCACTTATGTAAATGGAAAAAAGTATGGCGGAAGGCTTGCAGGCGAAACGCCCGACGAAGGAGCGAAGCGCCGCTACCCGGAGATTGAGTTGAAGCCTGGCGACGTCATTCGCGTGGGAAAGACTTCACTTGAAGTCACGATTGAACAGCCCAAGGAAAAACCGCGGCACAAAGTTGATCCAGCTCTTGCGGATTGGCTTTCACTCAGTCCAAAGCAACTCGCTCAACTACTCTTCGGTGACCTGAAGAAGCCAGGTCAGGGTGGGAAGCTGACGATCCCCGGCTATCACATCGAAGCGGAGATTGGGCGGGGCGGGTTCGGTGTCGTCTATCGAGCGAAGCGTGACTTCGATAACTCTTTCGCTGCCATCAAAGTCGTATTCGCGCGAGTGGATGCCGACTCTGCGGCTGTCGAGAGATTTCAACGCGAGGCAGACGTGGTAAAGCAACTCGACCATCCGCACATCGTCAGGTTGTTCAAGAGCGGAAACAGCGGAACCATCTTTCACCTGCTCATGGAGTATTGCGATGGAGGCAGCATTTGGGATTTGATGCGAAAGAATGGCGGGAAGCTTGGCCTCACGCAGGCAATGCCGATCATCTTGAATGCACTGTCCGGCCTTGCCTATGCGCACAAGCTTGGTTTTGTGCATCGCGACATCAAGCCTCAGAACATTCTACTCCATCGAGGGGAAGGACGGCTGTCAGATTTCGGAATGTCGAAAAGCTTCGAGCAGGCGGGACTAAGTGGTCTTACGATGACGGGCAAATACGCAGGCACTTCGTATTTCATGCCGCGCGAGCAGATCACCAATTTTAAGCACGTGAAGCCCGCAAGCGATGTTTGGAGCATGGCGGCGACTATCTACAACATACTCACAGGTAAGTTTCCATATGAGTTCACCAAGCAACGCGACCCGATTGATGTGATCCTCAACGAGGATATTGTCCCTATAGTCAAACGCAGCAAATCGTTGCCAGCATCTATTTCCGCCGTGCTCGATCAAGCATTGGCAAAGAAACCAAAGCATCGTTATCAGACGGGTGCGGAATTCCTCGCCGCGTTGAAGGTCGCGGTTTAGCGCAATGAACTATAGCGATCCCGAGAATGTGCCATCGCTCTGGCAGGTCGGCGACGTGATTCTCGACCGATACGAAGTGAAGCAAGTCTTCACGGGCGGCGGCATGGGGTTGGTCTATCGCGTTCATCACCGCGATTGGGCCATGGACCTCGCCGTTAAGTCCCCAAGGCCGGAGTTCTTTCGGACCAAGCAACACATCGAGAACTTCGAGCACGAAGCGGAGACGTGGGTAAAACTTGGACTGCATCCGAACACGGTCAGTTGCTACTACGTCCGCCGCTTGGGCGGCATCCCGCGAATCTTCACCGAGTTCGTCGATGGCGGCAGTCTGGCGGACTGGATTCGATCACGCCGACTCTACGAAGGCGGGCCGGACAGAGCGATGGAACGAATCCTCGATACTGCCATCCAGTTCGCATGGGGACTGCATTACGCCCATGAGCAGGGGTTGATCCATCAAGACGTAAAGCCAGGGAACGTGCTCGTGAACACCGCTGGAACGGTTAAAGTCACTGATTTCGGTCTGGCAAAGGCGCGTGCTCTTGCAGGCGAGACACCGATATTCTCTGTTGGACAAAGCATCCTTGTTACCTCCGGCGGCATGACACCGGGTTATTGCTCGCCCGAACAAGCCAACGGAAAGCCGCTGTCGCGGAAGACGGATATTTGGAGTTGGGCGATTAGCGTCTTTGAGATGTTCGCGGGAGAAACGCCGTGCAGATACGGAGGCCAGTTTGCGAGCGAGGTGTTTGAAACATTTTTGGAAACCGGCGACGGCGATGAACTCTTGCCGCTCGTGCCGCCACCGTTAGTAGGTCTCCTCAAACATTGCTTTCGTCGCGATCCCGTCGGCCGCCCCCGAACCCTGCGCGACTGCGCGATTGCACTTTGCGAAGTTTACCAGTCAGAAACTGGTCTGTCATATCCTCGCCCCGAACCGCAAGCCGCCGGCGATACGGCCGACGCGCTCAGCAATCGCGCCCTCTCCCTGCTCGATCTTGGCAGACCCGATGAGGCCGAAAGGCTTTTGGACCAGGCGCTGGAACTGAACAGGCACCATTTGGCCGCCACGTATAACCGGAATTTGTTGCTCTGGCGGGCTGGCAAATCCACCGATGCGGACGCCTTGGTGACCCTTGAAGAAATCAGGAAGGAGCACACGAATGACGGACATGTTGAATGCGCGTTTGGCTGGGTGCGAATGGAGAACGCCGACTTTGCACAAGCCCTAGCTCATTTTGAGAGAGCGACCGAGTTAGGGGCCGACAGTGAAGCCCAGACAGGGTTAGACCGTGCCCGGCCGCTTGCGCAAGTTAGAGCAGGTCATCGACACGCCTTCGAGGGGCACACGCACATTGTCAGCTCCGTTGCGTACTCGCCTGACGGTAGTTCCGCTCTCTCCGGCAGTTGGGACAAAACGCTCCGACTCTGGGACGCAGCCACTGGGCAATGCCTGCGCATCTTCGAGGGGCATGCGGATAAGATTAACTCGGTCGCCTATTCTGCCAACGGTCGTTTTGCCGTCTCCGCAAGCAACGACCATACGCTTCGACTGTGGGATGCTGAAACTGGACAGTGCCTGCGCATCTTCAAAGGACATCAGAGTTATGTGAACGCCGTGGCGTTTTCGCCCGACGGCCGTTTCGCCCTCTCTGGGGGCGGTGACACCGGCTCCTTTGATAGCACCGACAATAAGCTTCGGTTGTGGGAACTGGCTACCGGGAAATGCCTGCGCACCTTCGAAGGTCATACGCACAGAGCCGCCTCTGTGGCGTTTTCACCTGACGGCCGCTTCGTCCTATCTGGAGGCTCACACTTCATTCGCGGCGGTGAAGATAATATGCTCTGGCTGTGGGATGTGGCCAGCGGGAGGTGCCTTTACATCTTCGAGACGAACTTCGTCAACTCCGTTGCGTTTTCACCCGACGGTCGCTTCGCCCTTTCCGGAAGCGACAGAACGCTTCGGCTTTGGGACGTTGCCACTGGGCAATGCCTCCGCACCTTCGAGGGGCATACGGATAATGTTAACTCCGTTGCGTATTCGCCCGATGGATGCTTCGCGCTTTCCGGGAGCGGGGACGATACGCTCCGGCTTTGGAACGTGACCACCGGGCAATGCCTCCGCACCTTTGACGGACATGCTGGATATGTCTCATCGGTGGCGTTTTCACCCGACGGTCGTTTCGGTCTTTCCGGGGGCTGGGATAGGACTCCCCGGCTATGGGACATCTGTTCAGTAATGGAGCGGTGCTATGTTTCGCCATGGCTATACTCGATGGTCACTACGATTAGCGAGGCCACAGAACGGCAACACCGGCACGAGTCCCATTTATCTCGCGCACGCGAGGCGTTATCCGCCGAGCAGTTCGCAGAGGCGTTGACGTTATTGAAGCAGGCGCGTGCGATTCCAAGTTTCGAGAGAAACCCCGAGACTCGCGAGCTTCAAGCCCGCGCTGGTGCGCGAGCGCGCGTCAAATCCTATGTTGGTGGGTGGTTGCAACGCACCTTCGTGGGGCATGACGTAGGGGTCTTCGGGGTCTGTTCAGTGGCATTTTCCCCTGACGGTAGATTTGTTCTCTCCGGGGGCGGGGACAGGACGCCTCGGCTCTGGGATGTAGCCACCGGAAAATGCCTGCGCACCTTCGGTGCACATTGGGAATATGTAGCCTCTGTTGCATATTCGCCCGATGGCCGTCTCGCCCTCTCAGGCAGCTCGGACTACGAGACCGATGACAGGTTCCGGCTTTGGGACATAGCCACCGGAAAATGTTTGTTCATCTTCAATGGGCATACGGAAACGGTCTCATCGGTGACGTTTTCGCCGGACGGTTGTTTCGTCCTCTCTGGCAGTTGGGACAAGACGGTCCGACTGTGGAACCTGACGACCGGGCAATGTGTGCGCACTTTCGAGGGGCATGGAAGTGCCCTCCGTTCCGTCGCGTTTTCACCCGACGGCCGCTTCGCCCTGTCGGGGAGCGGAGACGCCTCCTCCAAAAATACGCTCCGTCTATGGAACGTGGCCACTGGACAATGCCTGCGCACTTTCGAGGGTCATACGGGTGGTGTGCTCTCCGTGGCGTATTCGCCCGACGGATGTTGCGCGCTCTCAGGAGGGATAGATACGACGATCCGGCTTTGGAACGTCGCCACTGGGCACTGCTTACGCGTATTCGAGGGAGAAACCGAGAGTGTCGCTGCTCTGGCATATTCGCCGGACGGCCGTTTCATCCTATCAGGCGGAAGCGTCGTCATGTTGTGGGAATTGCGCACCGGCCAATGCGTGCGCACCTTCGAGGGGCATACGGATAGTGTCCATGCAGTGGCGTTTTCACCCGACGGCCGCTTCGCCCTTTCGGGAAGCGGCGATTTAACCGTAAAGCTTTGGGAGATTGATTGGGATTACGAATATGACCCGGAATACGATCCGGTTTTGAAACGCCGAGCGAAGCAAGCACGAAAATGAACCTCCGCCCGCAAGACCTCATTCACGCACCATATTGGAACTGCCCGTTCTGCCATGCAGAAGCGGTTTTCGGTATGTGGAGTGTCGGCGGGCACTCATACACGCGACGATGCAAGAACTGTTGGCAAACCAGCTACTTCCAGCTTCCTCCGTTGCAACCAAAGGTTCTCTACTTGGATCAGTTCTTCTTGAGCAACGTCGTCAAGACACTTGATCCTGGTACCGAAGCCGCCCGCCGTCAGAAAACTGATCCGCTGCGATTTTATCGGAGCGCATTCGAGAAGATACACCGGCTGTGCAAACTCCACCTGTTAGTGTGTCCATATTCCCCGGTTCACTATGACGAGTCGGTCGTCAGTGACAATTACTTCCGCAAGCTAAAGCGTCTATATGAGATGCTTTCAAACGGCGCGAGCTTTCAATCTCCAGGTTGGATTCGGAACGCCCAAATCATTTCATTTGCGCGGAAGTGGGCGGGGCTTCCGCATGAAGACACTGCCATTGTAGATCGAAAGACCGTGATCAACAAAAGAATCGACGAGTGGCAGAACTGGTATCAGATCAGTCTCAACACACGTCCGGCTCCGGGTCTGACGAATGAACTTCGGGAGATGCGTGAAAAGAAGTATCAAGGCTTCTTGGGCGTTCACGAGAGATGGAAAGCAGAAAAGGATCAAAATTTCGCTTACTGGCTTCGGGAAGAACAATTGGCGCTCTGCAAGGTATTGAAGGAGAGGCTCGCGAAGACGTTAGCTCGGGAATTCCAGTTTCGCACTGGTCAACGTGAACGGACGTTAGAGGACGCCTTCGCGCTGATGGACGAGA
>JANXWU010000065.1 GCA_025350985.1 Spartobacteria bacterium
AACGGGGCGGCGGCAAAGAGGACGACGGCGGAGCAGAGGAGAGGTTTCATGTTTCCGTAAAAACGGACGGTCATTTTGTCCGCGAGGCTGCGGAAGTCAACGCGCGGATGGCGGAGGTGGTGGCTCGTTTTGAATAGACCGGGTGCCATTCCGAGTCCTTGGACTCCGCTAAGGAAAAACTGAGCGAAGCGGCAGTCGAGGAATCGCGCCAACAACCCTAACGCGTTGCCTTGCCAAGGCGTGTTCACAAGAGACTTATTTCGTCCACAGATTACGCAGATTTTCACAGATTTTATGCAACCTGAGTTAGCCCCCGCTTTAAATAAATCTGCGTAAATCTGTGTAAATCTGTGGATACACTCCTGATTTCATGGCGGAGGATGCAATCACCGCACAAGGCTCATCTCCTCGGCGAGAAGGCGCGCGGTGCTTTTCGCGGCAACCCCTCGCAGTGTTTCCGTCGCGACGGCTCCTTTCTTCCGCCCGTCCCCTCCCCTACTCCGTCGCCTTGATCCGTTCGTTCAACAACTTCTGATACTCCTGCATTTTCTCCACAATCTGCGGGCTGCGCGCGCAGACGGTGTCGGCGAGTTTTTCCTTGTACTCGACTTTGAGCCTAGACATCTCCGCCATCGCCATCAGGACGGCGATGGTGTTGTTCACGTCGTGTTTTACCTCGCGGTATTTTTCGTTCAGCGCGAGCAAATCGGCACGGGAGATAGTTCCGGTATTTTCCATTTTGGACAGGGTGAAAAGCTCCAATCATGCCATGCGCCAAGAACATTTCGTTTTTGGAAAGCAACAGCGCGCAGTGCCGGCAGGGCTGAAACATCGAACAGCGAGGCTCGAATGCAAACGTCAGCGCGGAACTTCCGCCCGTGCCTTCCCGCAAATCGCGCGGTGTCGCTGGCAGCGGCGCGCGGACTGTGGTTGGTTGCCAAGTTTGACCAAACCGGAAAATGGCTGCCCAAACCATCCGCATCGTCGGCGCGCGCACGCACAACCTGAAGAATCTCACGCTCGAGATCCCGCGGGACAAACTCGTCGTCGTCACCGGCCTCAGCGGCTCGGGGAAATCCTCGCTCGCCTTCGACACGCTCTACGCCGAAGGCCAGCGTCGTTACGTCGAGAGCCTGTCCGCCTACGCGCGGCAGTTTCTGGATAAAATGCAGAAGCCGGACGTGGATTTCATCGAGGGTCTCTCGCCCGCCATCGCCATTGAACAGCGCAGTTCCGGCGCGAATCCGCGCTCGATCATCGCGACGACTACGGAGATTTACGACTACCTCCGCGTGCTCTTCGCCGCCATCGGTCAGCCGCACGATCCCGCCACCGGCGCGCCGATTTTCAAACAAACCGCGCAGCAAATTGTCGATCGCATCCTGGGCTATCCGCCGGAAACGAAGATCGTCGTGCTCGCGCCGCTGGTCCGCGGCGAGGTGGGCGAGTTCCGTGACGTGCTGGAAAAAATCAAACGCGAGGGATTTGTGCGCGTCCGGATCGACGGTGAAATCATCGAGCTGGCGCGGCCCGAGCCGATCCGTCTGGCGAAAGGAAAAGCGCACGACATCGAGGTCGTCGTCGATCGGCTGGTGATCCGCGAAGGCGTCCGCGCGCGGCTGGCGGATTCGGTGGACACGGCCTTGAAATGGGGCGGCGCGCGGCTGTCCGTGTTGCGACAGACGCCGCTGGAATTTGACGCGGAGTCGCGGAGTCGCGGAGAGGAAAGGCAGTTGACCAAAGTCAGTTCCACGCCGTCGCCGGCTACCATCCCGCCACATCTCTCTCACCCTCCGCATCTCCGCGCCTCCGCGTTAAAAAAAGACGCGGACGAGTGGGAGGAGCAGAAATTCTCGACCGACTTCTGCAACCCGGAAACCGACTTCACCATTCCCGATCTCACGCCAAAACATTTTTCCTTCAACAGCCATTTCGGTGCGTGCCCCGTCTGCCAGGGTCTCGGCACCGAGCCGGTTTGCGATCCGGATTTGATGATCGACCGCGAGAAGACGCTGGCGGAAGGCGCGGTCCTGCCGTGGGCGAAAGCGACGAAGCGGATGAAGCAGTTTTACGAGGGAATCCGCGACTCGCTCGCGCGCGCGTTTCACGTTCCGCTCGATGTGCCGATGGGCGAGCTGCCCGACGAGTTTCGCCAAGCCATCGCTCACGGCACCGGCGAACGCGCGATTGATTTTGTGTGGGGAAAAGGGCCGAAACAGACGAAGGCGACCAAGCCATTTGAGGGCTTGGCCGTGCAAATGCAGCGGCTGTACGACACGACGGAAAGCGAGTTTACCAAGAACCGTCTGCGCGCCTACATGTCGCGCAAAGTTTGTTCCGCCTGCCACGGCGCGCGGCTCAAGCGCGAGATTTTGGCGGTGACGATCCAGAGTAGCGCAAGCCTCCGGCTTGCAACGGACGACGACTGCAAGCCAGAGG
>JANXWU010000072.1 GCA_025350985.1 Spartobacteria bacterium
CGTCTTCGTCGAAGCGCGCGAGGTCGCCGGTTTTGAACCAGCGATCAATGAGCACTTCGGCGGTGCGTTGCGGGTCGTTGAGGTAGCCCTCGAAAATGTTCGGCCCGCGCAGCCAGAGCATGCCGGTGTCGTGCAACGACAGCAGAGCGCCGGTGTCGGCGTGGCGGATTTGCGCGGCGATGCCGGGCGCGAGTTTCCCGGCGGAACCGGCGCGACTGGAAGGCTGAACCGGCGCGCCCGGTGTGCGCGGAGTCGGCTCGGGCAGGTTCACGCTGGCGACCGGCGAAGTTTCAGTGAGGCCGTAGCCCTCGTGGATTTTTTTTCCAAATTTCTGCTCGAACGCATCGGCCAATTCCCGCGGCAATTTCTCCGCGCCGGCCACCAGCAGCTTGATCGACTGGAGTTGTTCCGGCTCCGCCTTGCGCAAATAATTTCGCAAAAAAGTCGGCGTGGCGACAAAGAGCGAGATGCCGTAACGGGCGATGAGTTCGGCGTTTTTCGCGGTGTCGATCGGACTCGGGTACGTGACGGCGCGAATGCCTTCGATCATCGGATACCACAGGGTGACGGTGCAGCCGAAGCTGTGGAAAAAAGGCAGTGAGGCGAGCGCGGCATCGTCGGGATCGAGGCTGAGCATCACGGCGAATTGCGAGACGTTCGCGAGCAGATTGCGATGGCTGAGGACGACTCCTTTCGGTTCGCCGGAACTGCCGCTCGTGAAGAGCAACACCGCTTCCGCGCGGTCGCCGACGCGCGGAATTTTCGCCAGCATCCGCAGCGCGCGCCACGGCAGCACGCAGACGAGCGCGCGCCAACCGGCGATTTTCTTTTTCAGCGCGGGCAGGATTTTTTCCAGGTAAAGCACGCCGTCCGGCCACGGGAAATCCTTGAGCCGTTTCTGAAAAATCTGCGCCGTGAAAACGTGTTGGATTTCCGCCATGCGGATCGCCGCCTCGATCGAAGCGCGGCCGGCGGTGAAGTTCAGATTCACCGGTGTTTTGCCGGCGAGCATGATGGCGAGATTGGCGATCATCGCGCCCTTGCCCGGCGGCAGCACGATGGCGACGCGCGGGCCCGGACAGTGCGCGCGCACGAAGCGGCTGAGCGCGAGCCCGGCGGCGAGCAGCGTGCCGCGCGAGAGGGTGCTGTGATCCATCCCGTCGATGACAGCCGTGTGAAACTGGCGGTGTTTCAACCCGCGCAAACACGCCTCGCCGAGATGGCCGCGGAGCACGGGTCTTTGTTGATAACACCATTCGCCGAGCTCGAGAAAATGCTGACGCACGAGCGCGATGTCGGCGTCCTCGGCGGCGATCGGCTCACCGAATGCGACCGTGACTGGATACGGCAGACGGCGTGGAAGTTTGCCGAAAAGTTTCCCGCCGTAATACGAAAAGATCGAACCCCAAAGCTGGTCGAGCCACACGGGGACGACCGGCGTTTGCGCCGCGCGGGCGATGAGTTCGTAGCCGCGCTTGAGCCGCAGCAGCGTGCCGGTGCGCGACAGTTCGCCCTCGGGAAAAATGCAAACAATGTCGCCGGCCTGCAGGTGCTCGGCGGCGGCGCGCACGGCATCTTTCGCGCGACGCTGCGAAATCGGAATCACGCCCAGCGCGCGGAAGAGCGGGTTGAGCCAGGGGTTTTTGTAAATCTCCGCGTCCATGAGGAAGCGAATCGGGCGCGGACAGGCGACTTGGAGCACGACGGCATCGACCCAGGTGACGTGATTGGGGAGCAGGAGAAAACCGCCGGGCGGAAGCTTGTCCGCGCCGGAGGATTCGATGCGGTAAAAACAGCGCACGAACCAACCGGCGACGCGGTAGAAAAGATTTTTGCGCGGCAGTGAGGCGGGAGACGACATCCGGGAAAAGCGATGCTGAGGAAACAGCATCGTGGACGGCGGTTCAATCAAAACGACCTTGGGGTGGCATTTCCTCATTTCCGATTTCGCGTGTTTCACCGGGACGATTCGGGTATTCGAGCCGACACGAATCGATGAATGAGCTTCCGCAAAAAAGTCTGCCCGGCGCGAGCCGCGCGCTCGCGCTGCTGCTGCTCATCAATCTGTTCAACTACATCGACCGCTACATTCTCGCGGCGGTCGAGCCGCTCATCGGCGATCAATTTTTCGGCGCAGCCGGCGAGAGCGCAATGGCGAAAACCGGCTCGCTCGCCACCGCGTTTCTGGTCAGCTACATGGTGCTCGCGCCGCTCTTCGGCTGGCTCGCGGATCGGTTCTCGCGCTGGATGCTAATCGCCGCCGGGGTCGCGCTGTGGAGCCTCGCCAGCGGCTGGTCGGGAATGGCGGCGACGTTCACCGCGCTCGTCGTCACCCGTGTTTTCGTGGGGGTCGGCGAAGCGGCGTACGGCCCGGCGGCACCCACTATTATTTCCGATCTTTTTCCGCAGCGCATTCGCGGTTCGGTGATGTCGCTCTTTTACATGGCGATTCCCGTCGGCAGCGCGATTGGCTACGGCTTCGGCGGCGTGGTCGGACAAAAGTTCGGCTGGCGCTGGCCGTTTTATCTGGTGACGATTCCCGGGCTTTTGCTCGCGGGAGCGTGCGTGTTCATGCGCGATCCGCGCGGCGTGCGGGCGCGCGAGGAGCAGCACAAACCGGCGGTGAAATTTACCGACGCGCTGGCGATTTTCCGCATTCCATCCTATCTCCTGAACACGGCGGCGATGACGGCAATGACTTTTGCCATCGGCGGGATTTCGTTCTGGCTGCCGCGTTATTTGTTCAAGTATCGCGCGGCAGATTTTGGCGGCGCGCCGAGTCTGGCGCAGATTAATTTGATCTTCGGCGCGATCACCGTGGTCGCCGGAATTCTCTCCACGCTGCTCGGCGGCATCATCGCGGACAGGCTCACGAAGCGTTTTCCCGGCGCGTATTTTTTGGTCTCCGGCGTCGCGATGGCGCTGGCGTTTCCGCTGACGATCGCCATGCTTTACACGCCGTTTCCAGCGGCGTGGGTGCTGATTTTTCTGGCGATCTTTTTCCTCTTTTTCAACACGGGACCGTGCAACACCGCGCTCGCGAACGTCACGCATCCGTCGGTGCGCGCGACGGCTTTTGCACTGAACATTTTCATCATCCACGCTGCAGGCGACGCGCTCTCACCGCCGCTCATCGGCGCGATTGCGGATCGATGGAACATGAACGTCGCGTTCTTCGTCGTGTCGATCGTGATGCTCGTCGGCGCGGCGTTTTGGCTGTCGGCGGTGCGGTATCTGGCGCGGGACACGGCGCGGGCGGCGGTGTCGTTGTGAGCGTGAGCGGCGCGGCAGTTCGGGCTTCCCCCGCTTTCTTGCAAAAAAAGGCGGACACTCTTGCCAAACGAGCGTTTTGTTGGAGCATACGCCAAGTGCAAACCCCCAATGGCCGACGCAAATAGCCGCATCTTAATTGCCGAGGATCATCATGTTTCGCGACACTTGCTCGAGCGAAACTTGATGAATTGGGGCTTTCAAGTCACGACGGCGGAAGACGGCGAGGCGGCGTTGCAAATCCTGGAATCTGACGACGCGCCGTCGCTGGCGATTCTCGATTGGATGATGCCGAAAATGGACGGTGTCGAGGTTTGCCGGCGCGTGCGGCAGCAGTCCGACCGGCCTTACATTTATCTCGTGCTGCTCACGGCGCGCAGTCAGAAAGAGGAAATCGCGTCGGGCTTGGAGGCGGGCGCGGACGATTACGTCATCAAGCCGTTCGACCCCGATGAATTGCGCGCCCGGTTAAAAGTGGGGCAGCGTGTGGTCGATCTCGAGCGCACTTTGGCGCGGCAGATTTCCGAACTTCAGACCGCGCTCGCGGACGTGAAGAGGCTCAAAGGGTTGCTGCCGATTTGCATGTATTGCAAAAGCATTCGCGACGACAAACTCTACTGGCGTCAGTTGGAGGAATTTTTGCACGCGGAGACAGGCACGGATTTTTCGCACAGCATCTGCCCCGGTTGCATGGCCAAGCTCCAAGCCGGCTTGGAAGTGCGGGAACCGCCGAAGTTTTAGCCGTCCAAAGGCTCATCCGCCGCGGATTCGCCGGGTGCCTCCACCGCGCGGATGACTTGCAACGGAATGCTCGTGATGTGCCGGCCGTCGAGGTGGAGATTGATCTCGTAGAAACCTTCCCGCGGCAACTCGAGCTGCTGAAGATTGAGGATGACGTTGCGGGCGGAGAAGAAAAAGTTCGGAGGCAGGGCCACCTCCATCGCCGTGTCCAGTGGCGGCACGATGGAGCGTCCGTCCTCGTCGAGAAAACTCAGACGCAACTGGTGCGAGCCTTCCTCCTCCTTGCGAAAGACGATGCGCAGCGCGAGGGCGCACTGCGGATGAACCGCCGGCACCGAGGTGGCGATGATCGTGTCAAAGGCACCAAGCAGGCAGAGTTTGCCGTCGTAATCGGTGGCGGCATCGCACAGGGCAGCAACTTGAATTTCCACGCGCGACTGAAGCACCGCACGCTCCGGCGACGCAAGATCAAATCCAACGCAGGCGCAACCGGGAGAGGATAAATCTCGAAGCCAGGAACTCAGGAAAGAAAATCTTTGTCTATCCGGTTACTGCTTTTTGGTTCTTTTTCACACCGCTCTACGGAGCCGCGCCGAAACGCATCGAGCCGCTGCCCGCGGGCAGCACGAAGAATCCGTGGCCCGAGCTCTGTTTCTGCACCACCGCACCCTGAAACCGCGTTGCCTTTCCGCCGGTCAAAAACGCGCCGATGAACAAGCCCGAGGTCGGATTGATCCTCAGCGAAACCAGCGCCGGATTCGGCGCAAGCGGGGCGACGCTGTTGTTCGCCGCGAGCGTGAGGGTTTGCGTGATCGTGGTCATCCCACTGCCACTCAGCGCGACGATGGCGTTGCCGGGTGCGTCGGCGAAATTCAAAACGCGCGCGCCTGGCACGGCTTTGTAAACAGAGCCGGCAGCGGCGATTTGCTCGGTGAATCCCGTCACTGCCGGCACGGTGCCGACGGCTAGACGCGGTGATCTTTTCCAACTCAGGCTGCCGCTCAAGTCGCCGGCGAGATTGAACGTCAGCGTGCCGGCGAGGACGCCCCGCGCCCCGCCCAGGGTGATGAAAAGTGGGAGCGCGCCATTTTTCGCCACGCCCGCGCTTTGGGTGAACGGAGTTCCGTCCGCGAGCCAGCCCGAGATTTGCGCCATGCCAGTCGCCGCGAGATTGACGGCGGCAAACCCGTGGCCCTGCGGTGCGGCGGCGTTGGCCGCGTCGGCGGGCAGATCAATCGTGTAACGGCTCGCGGGCAGGGCCGGATTCGCAAAGAGCCGGCTGGTCGCAACGCTGCCGGTCACGCCGCCGTCGCTGATGCTGCCGGTGAGAGCGTTGGTGCTGTTGGTCAGGTCGAGGTGCAGTTGGATGTCCAAGGGAAGCAACGGCGTGCGACGGGGCAGGGTGGCGTGAAAATTTCCCTGTGCATCGAAGAGCCCGCGCAACGCGTAGCTGAGTCCTTCAAAAACGAATCGTCCTGAAAACGCCCCGGTCGCCGCCGTCGTCACGCTCGCATACCCAGTGGCCGTGCCGCCCACGCGGATCAAGCCATTGTAAAGTCCGCGCGCGGCGGGAAACGGATTGGGGACGAAGTTGGCCGTGAGGCTCATCTTCGTGGGCATCGTGAAACTGACGGCGCGAGTGACTGCGGTGACACCGCCCGTCCAGCCGGCAAAGAGAAATCCCGGTGCTGGAGTCGCCCCGATGGTCACTCCGACTCCGACTTCGCGCAGGCTACTGCCGGCGAATCCGGCGGTGACATTTCCGCTGCCGTTGACGGCGACGGTGAGCGTGCCGGTGACGACGTAAGTAAAAGTGCTCGCCGTTTCCGCGAGGGTGCCGCCCGCGCCGTCGAGGCTGCGCACGCGCAAGGTGTTCGCGCCTGGAGCGAGTCCGGGGATGGAGGCGGTCCAAGCCGCGACACCGCTCGCCGGCTGGAAGGGCGCGGGCGTGCCGAGGGAATTTTCCAGCCGCCACACGATGCTGGCCGGCGCGGGCAAACCACTGGCGGTGCCGGCGGCGACCAAGCCCGAAGTGAGAACGCGCGAGCCGTGCGCGGGTGTGGTGATCGAGAG
>JANXWU010000076.1 GCA_025350985.1 Spartobacteria bacterium
CGCGCGCAAGCCACCGCCATGATCGCGCCGATGGCGAAAAAGTTTCCAGTTTGATTGCGGTTGGGAAACGGGCCGAAATTCCAGTCTGAGGTCCAAAACGGAATTTTCCACTGCGCCAGCGAAACGCCGATGGCCACGAGCGCGATGAAACCCGCGCCAGCCGCGAAGCCGTTCGCCGCCGTCCGCCTCGCCTCGCGACTCCAGGGTTGAAGGCTCAGCCACAGCATCCACGTCACCCCGCAAAGCAGACCCAGCCAGCTTTCCAGGGTGATCCACGGCTGCGGCGAAAGCGTGGCGGCGAGCGGAATGTTTTCGGCCGCCAGCGCGTTTCGCCACGCTTGCGCGCCGAAAAACCCGGCCGGCAAAAGGGCGCACAAGCCCGTCCCCAACAGCGCCCACGCCGCCAGCCAAATCGATCGGCTGCCGCCGCCGTGCGAAGGATGAAGCAGGAGAACCGCGCCCATCCCGGCACACACGAGGGCGCGGCTCCATGCAGCCGTGGCACCGCCGAGAAAGACCGCGGACAGCACCACCGCCAGGCTCACGAAAACCGCGACTGGTCGCCGGTCGTTCATTCGCTTTTTAACCTTCGCCAGTTCACGCATGCTTGACTTTTGGGAGGGATTGTTTAGCCGAAGTCACAGGATGTTCTCCATCGTCGGCGCCGCGCTAGAGATGCAAAAGTTAAACCTTCTCCAGAAGCGTCATGCAAACTTTGCGCAGAAACGAACGCTCACTTGCCGCGTGAAATTATTCAATGATTGAACACCGCGTCAAAGGGCTGCATCAGCTTTTGCTGCTAGGACAGATTGCGCTTTTGGTCACGTTCTTCTGGCTGTGGCGCGCGCTGTGGCTGGGGTTAAACCCCGCTGACACTCCGATCCTCAACCGATCCTATCTGGTGTACTGTTTGCTCATGGTGGCCGGCGTTTTCACCGAAGCGCAAAGCCGGAAATGGGACACGGCAGGCGCTTACGAAAAGAGCTGGCTCAAGCAGCTTCCGGTCACGCTGCGGCAAATCGTTTTCGCCATCGGCGCGCTGCTGATTTTTCTGGTCGTGGCCAAGGACCGCTTCATCTCGCGCTCCTTCCTCCTCACGATGATTCCAGGCCTGTACCTCCTGCTGCTGGCCGGGAATCACTGGATGCCCCGGCTGCTGTGTCGCTTAATTTTTCGCTCCGCCTGCGAGGGGCGGATTCTCCTCGTCGGCGATTACGCGAAGGCCGCCAAGTTGAAAAGCTGGCTGCGGCGCAAAGCGGAGTTCGGATTTCAGACCGCGGGAATTCTTTGTGAAAATAAATCGGAGGTGCATGGCTTCCTCGCGCCCGAGGCGACCGTTGGCCCCCAGTCCCCACCGCAAGATTTGCCCATCCTGGGCCGACCGTCGGACATCGGGCGTCATATCGCCGGACACTCGATCAGCCATGTGGTCCTGCTGGACAATCCGGGCACGCCCGGCTTCGACCATCGGCTGATTCGGATCACTCATGCCCAGGGCGCGCGCTTGCTCGTCCTCAGCGACATCGACGAAGTGTTTCAGCAGCCGGTCAGCATCGTGGATGAGGATGGCTTGAAATTTTTCACGTTTTACCGGGAGCCGCTGCAAAGCCCGATCAACCGCGCCCTCAAGCGCAGCTTGGACATCGCCATTTCCCTGCCGGTGCTCGTGCTCGTGCTGCCGCCCGCGTGCGCGCTGGTCTGGGCGGCCCAGCGTCGACAATCGCCCGGTCCGATTTTTCACCGTCAAAGCCGCGCCGGAATCCAGAACCGAGTGTTCACGCTCCTGAAATTTCGCACGATGCACGAAGGCAAACTCGACGAGACTCCCGCGACGCGAAACGACGCGCGTGTCTTCCGCTTCGGACGGTGGCTGCGCCGCTTCAGTCTCGACGAGTTGCCGCAGTTCGTGAACGTGCTGCGCGGCGAAATGAGCGTCGTCGGCCCGCGTCCGCATCTGGTCGCGCACAACGCGGAATTTGCGCGGGTGATGGACCACTATCATGTGCGCGCTTTCGTGAAACCGGGCGTCACCGGCCTCGCGCAAGTGCGCGGCTTTCGAGGTGAAACCAAGTCCGTTGAAGACATCGCCGCGCGGCTTCAATCCGACATGGTTTATCTGGAAAACTGGTCGCTGCTGCTCGATGGCGGGATCATGCTGCGCACGGTCTGGCAGATGTTTTTCCCGCCGCCGACGGCCTACTGATTTACGCTCTTGGCGACGACTTCGCGCAGTGTGCGCTCGAAATCGCCCAGCACTTTTCCCTGCTCCCATTGCTCCGCGTGTTTCCGCGCGGCGACGGAGAAACCAGCCAGCATTTCGGGCTGGTGCGAAAGTTCATCGAGCGCATGGGCAAGCGCTGCGGCATGACCGGGCGCCACGTTTTGACCGAAGCCGCCGCTGCGTATTTCACGGGCAAGCTGACTGTCCGCGTCGGCAACAGCCAGCACTGGTTTCGCGAACGCGAGCGCCGGCAAAAGTTTGCTCGGAAAAAATGCGCCGCCGCTGCCCGCCTCCTGTGGGATCAAGCAAACATCGGCCTCCGCAAGCAGGTCGTGATAATCCGCCTCGGGTTGCAAGGGGAGGATGATCACGTTTCCCAAACCGTCCCGCGCGGCCAATGCTGCCAGCTCCTCCCGCTGTCCACCCTCGCCGCAGAGCACCATTTTCACCCGCGCGTTTGTGGACAGTCGTGCCGCTTCGACCAAAATGCGCAGCCCCTGTTTGACGCCAAAGTTTCCCGAATACACCGCCAGAAAATCGTCGGCGGAGAATCCGTGTCGGAGACGAAAACGATTCGTGCGCCGTCTTGTTTCGGCAGCGGGAAACCGCACGCCGTTGGGAAAAAGGACGAGCTTTGCGCGCGCCACACCTTTCCCCGCCAGCACCTCGATCATGCCCGTGCTGATGGCCGCCACGCGGGCGGCTTTGCCATAAGCGAACGCTTCAAAGCCGTAAAGCAATCGCGTGAAAAAGCCCCGGCGAATCATGCCCAGACCCAGCGCCGCATCGGGTTGCAAATCCTGGACGTGAAAGACAAATGGAATGCGTTTGAGCGCGCACGCGAACCACGCCGCCGCACCCAGCAACAACGGCGGCGAGACGATCATCATCGCATCCGGTCGCGGCGCAAACAGCACACGCACCAGCGAGGTGAGGACGAACGACAATTCATGCGCGATGCGCTTCCGCGTCGAAAGACGGCGCGGCACGAAATGCCAGCAGCGATGCACGTCCACGCCGGCAATGAAATCCGTCCGGTAAATTTGCGCGCGATCCGTCTTCGCCTTTTTCCATGCGGGATAATAGGCGAACGACGTGAACATTTTCACCTCATGCCCGGCGCGCGCGAGGTGCTCGCAGAGAGCGGCGTTGTGCGGCCCGATGCCAGTCAGTTCGGGCGCGTAATTGATTCCCCAAACGTGGACGCGCATTTTAAGGGCGGGATTTTCGCGCGAGTTCGCGGGTCTTCGCGACGCAGAGAAACTCGTAGAGCGCGTGCATCCTCGCGAAGTAATAACCCTCCACGCCGTCGAGGAATCCACGCTGCCAGACGAAGACGTAAAGGAAACGCAGAAGCGGACGGCACGGCAGCGTGTGCGACCAAATCTTGACGCGACGCCGCCAGCCCGCGCGGCCGTTTTGCAAAGCCGCCGCGCTCGCACCGAGGCCGCGCCCGACCGCGACGCGCGCCTCCCAGTTCGAGTAGCGGTTATGTTTTTCCACGAACACCTCGATGCTCGGAAAGGCGAAATGCTCCATCTCGCAACGCAGCCGCCCGGTCGCACCGCAAACGACGACGTGTTCGTGTACTTCGTTGTCGCCGCTGCGCGTGTCGGCGTCGGTCAGTTTTTCGCAGCGCCCGATCGCGTGCTTGAACAGGCGCAAATTCCAATTCGGATAATACGCGTGCCGCAGCCAGCGGCCCATGAACAGAAAACGCCGGTTAATCCAGTAACCCGCCAAGCTGGAATTTGCAGACACGGCTTCACCGATTTCCTGTCCGGCGGCGGCGGGCAAAACCTCGTCCGCATCGACGATGAGCACCCACTCGTGGCGGAACGGCAAGTTCTCCAGCGCCCAGTTTTTTTTCTTCGGCCAGGTGCCGTTGAAATGAAACTGCACCACGCGAGCGCCGCGCGCTTCGGCGATTTCCACCGTGCGATCGGTGCTCTGCGAATCAACGACGAACACTTCATCCGCCCAGCGCAATGCATCGAGGCAGCGAGGCAGATTCGCCTCCTCGTTTTTGACCGGAATCAAAACGCTGACGGGAACTTTCATGCGCGGGTTTTTACGACGCGACATGGATTGCCCGCGCACACTGACTTCGCCGGCATGTCCTTGGTCACCACGCTGCCCGCGCCAATCACGCAATCGTCGCCGACCGTCACGCCCGGCAACACGAGCGCGCGCGCCGCAATCCACGCGCGATCACCGACGCGGATGGGTTTCGCGATGAGTCGAAATCCGGGATGCTCGTAGTCGTGCGAAGCCGCGCAAAGAAATGCGCCTTGCGAAACGACCGCGTCTTCGCCGAGGGAAATTTGAGCCACGTTGTAAACCTCCACGTCATCGGCGAGGCACGCCCGCGCCCCGCATTGCAAATTCCACGGCGCCCAAATCACCGCGCGGGAATAAATGTGCGCGTCCTCGCCGATGCGCGCGTTCCACAGTCTCAGCAAAAAGGCGCGCCAGGCGTGAAACGGGCGCGGACTTGGACGAAAAAACAACGCGCAACAAATCTTCCAGCCGAGCCGGGCGAGCCGGTTGCGCCTAGAGAAACTCGGACCGCCGCGTTGAACTGGATCAGGATGCATCACGGGAAGCTGCGCGGATGATTTCAAGCATCTGGGCTGCGGTGTTGCGAATGTTAAAATGCTTCGCGAAACAGCCCCGCGCCGCCACTCGCATGGCCTCGCGTTTTTCGCGCGGAAGATTGGCCCAGCATTCGATCAGCCTGCTGGTTCCCGCCAAGTCGTCACTCGCGATCATTCCCGCGCCGCACCCCTCAACCTCGCGCCAGATGTTGACTTGATTCGAGAGCAAAACCGGCGTCCCGCAGGCCAGTGCCTCCGCCACCGCCACTCCGAAGTTTTCCTGATGCGAGGGCAAAATAAATACGTCCGCCGCCTGCAACGCCGCCCACTTCAAATCACCGCTCAACCTGCCGCAAAAAGTAATGGTCGAAGGGTCACAACGCCGCCCCGCGAGTGCGTGTAATTTGCGAAGATACGACGCATCCGCGCACGGTCCGGCGATCAGGAGATGAAGATCGGAGCCGCGCGCCGCAAAGGCCTCGATCAAAAGTTCGCAACCCTTTTTCTCGTGCAAACGCCCAAGAAAAAGCAACAGCCTCTTGCCCTCAAGTTGCGGATACTTTTCATAAAACGCGCGCCTCGATCCGTCGGCATTATTCGGAGGTTCCGCAGCTCCCAGGTTCACGGTTTGGTCGCGCTCGGTGTCGAAGGTAAAACCGACATGCGCCAGCCGGCGTTCCTCATCACTGGCGAAAAGAATGCCGTGCGCGTCGCGGCAAAAACGGCTTTCGATGGCTTTCCAATACAGCCACTTTTTGACGTGCTTGAGCGGATGGCGACGCCGAAACCACGGATCAAACATGCCGTGTGGGAAAACAAAGTAGGGCGTCGCGGCAGCACGGGCGGCGCGCCACACGCCGAGGTTGTGAAACTGCCAGAGCCCGTGCGTAATCACCGCGTCAAATTCCGGCAGCGCTCGGCGGAGCCACGGAATCAATGTCGGCGCAAAGCCGTAATCGCCCTCGCGCGGGCAGCCCGTCCGCATCGTGTGCAACGGCAGCGGAAAATCCCGCACGCCGCAACTCGCGGACCCGTCCAGCGACACGACTTCGACGCGGTGCCCCTCCTCGCGATGCACGCGTCCGAGTTGTTTGATCACTTCCACCGGCCCGCCGCCAGCCGGGTCGATGGAATGAATGACGTGCAGCAGTTTCATTTCTCCGCCAATACCTCCCGATAGAGTTCGAGATATTTCGCGATCATTTCCGTCGTCAAAAATTTCCCAGCCTGCTCCAAACCCGCGCGCAGGGCGACTTCGCGGGCAGACGAGGACTCATCGAGCATTTCACAGATTTTCCCGGCTGCATCGGCGGCCCAATTTTCCAAATCGGAATCCGGGTTCAGATAAGCCGCCGCCGCGCCGCCGACCTCCGTCATCGGTGCGCGATTTGTCGTGATGACCCGGCAGCCACAAGCCATCGCCTCGGCAATCGGCCAGCCAAAACCCTCCGCGACTGAAGGGAACAGCAGCAGCGCGGCGGCGGAGTAGAGCGCGCGCAGACTTTCGTTTTGCACTTCCGAGAGCACGATGACATCCGGCTGTGGCGCCATGTCGAATGGCAAAGGCGGACCGACCATCACCAAAGCGGGCGCATCGCGACGCAAGGCGCGAAGTTGCTCATAAATGCGGAGCACGCCGCCGCGGTTTTTGTACCATTGATTTCCGCCGACATGCAGGATGAACGGACGCCCCGACAGCCCGGGGTGCAAGCTTTCCAATCGCGGCGTGGCTTCCGCCCGCGGCATCGGGCGATACGGGTAATTCAGCCCCATATGAATCACCATTGCGCGCCTCGATTCGATGGGAAGGACGCGCAGCAAATCCCGGTGCGTCGCCTCCGAGATGCACGCGATTCGGCTCGCGCGCTGGAGTCCGGTGGCGATCATTTGTTGAAGCTGGCGTCCGGTGAAGCCGGTCGGGTTTTGCGCAAACTCGCCGCGCGCGGAACGGATCGCGAGCAAATCGTTGCACGTCACGACGTGCGGCACGCGCTGAAGATGCCGCGTGTAGTGCGCGTTCGAGTGATCGCAGATGTGAACGACAACATCGCGTGCGGCGGCGATTCGCCTCCTCAACGCCAACGGAAACACGACGAGTTTGTCGAGATAGCCCAGCCATTTTCCAAAACCACTCGCCGATGGCCAAAGCCGGCCGAACCACGGCTGCGGGCTCATCGTTTCCACGGCCATTCCCGCGCCGGCGATTCCCTCTGCAAGCACGGCGGCAAAACGCAACATGCTCTCCTGCCGGTCGGGCGCGTAATTTCCGACGAGCAGAATTTTCATGCGCCGGGATGCAACGCTTCGGCCAAGGGAGCGCGCCCGCGCACTTTTCCCGTGGGTGCAGACGCGGAGTTTTTCGCCGGTGGAAAATCCGTTTCATCTTCCTTCGCCGCCGCCAGTGCCAGACCCGCCACCAGCGCGACGAATCCCAAAATAGCCGGCTGGCCGAGTTGCCCGGTCGTGAGATCGAACGCGCACGCGCCGAGCAGCAGCAGCGGGAGCGCGTTGCCGCGTCCGAGCGCACGCCACGACGCGCGCGCGACGAAGATGCAAAGCGCCAGCCGCAAAATAATGAACGCGAAACCGAGGATGACGCCGCTTTCCAGCACGAGTCGCGGCCACTCCCCCTCCGCCAACAGAAAGCGACGGGCGCCACTGAGCAGACCCGCACCCGCATTGGTCCCCACGCCGATTCCGTAGCCCAGCCACGGGGCTTCGTGCGCGGCGGTGATCGATGCAAATAAATCGCCGGCGAGTCGTTCCAAGATTCCCTCCCGCAGTCCGCCGGCACCGCGAAATCTTTCGCTGTGGACGCGCAACCCTTCATGAAAAACGTGAATGGAACTCAACCCGAAATAGGCCACCCCTGCTGTCGCCACGGGCAGGAGCGCCTGGCGGAACATGCGCCGCTGACGCAAACACGCGATCAATCCCGCGCCCAAAACAATCGCCGTGCCGGCCACTGCGGAGCGGCTGGCGGAAACGGCCAGCGCGAAGACCAAAGTCGGCACGGCAAAAAAAGGCAGACTCCAGCGTGCGACGCGGTCGCCCAAAAATCGTTCGAGCGCGAACGCGGTCGAGGTGGCCAGAAACGCCGCCATGCCCGTGACGAACGAGAATAGTCCCGAAGGCCGCACTTTGTCCGCTGAGGCAAAAAGTTGTCCGCCAACATCCCCGCCCGCACCCACGTTGATCCACGCATCGGGGCCGGCGCGAAATTGTTCCAGAGCCAGCGCGGTCATCGGAAAGAGCAGGATTAAAAACGCACCACCCATTTTGAGAACATCGGCGCGCGAGAAGACTGCGGGCACGATGAAAATCAACGGCAGATGGAGAAAATTCGCGTGGACTCCAAAGACCGTCACCTTCCAGTTTCCAATCCCAAAACACGCCGCCGCCACATCGAGCGCGGCCAGCGCCACGATCCAGCGGACAAAAGCGTGGCGCGGGAAAATTCCGCGCGCCAACGCGGTCACGTAAATGGCGACGACGACCGGATCGCGCACGACGAGAAACGGCGTGGACAGCGACGGGACGATCCATTTGCGAAACGCGCCCTCAAAAATCAGGAGCCAGAAATAAAGCCAGATCAGTCCTTTGATCGCGCGCGTGTCGGCGGGTGATTCCATTTTCACGAAAGCGCGGCCTCGATGATTTTGCGCGCGTAACGATCCCAGGTGAACTGCGCCGCCTTCTCCCGGGCGGCGCGGCGCAGGTCGGGGAGCAAACTTCGGTGTTCGGCAAACCAAGCTATTTTTTCGGCGAGGCGCGCTGGTTCACGCATCGGCACCAGAAAACCGGTGCGCCCCTCGTCGATCAAGTCCGCGCCACCCGCGTTTGCCGTGACGATCAACGGCAGTCCGCAACTCATCGCCTCCTGCTGCACCAGCGCGCGGCCCTCGACGATGGAGGGCAGCACCAGCACATCGCACGTTTGCATCAAGGCCAGCACCTCGCGCTGCGGGCGGCTCGCCTCGTGCAAGAAGTCAGGAAATTCGCGGCGGTAAAAACTCATCGGCGCCACTGGTGCGCCGAGGACGACCAGTCGCGCGGCCCGCCGGTCGAGCATTTTCATCGCGGCGAAAACGTCCGCGAGGCCTTTCCGCTGCGTCATCGCGCCCGCAAATAAAACCCTCAGCGCTTCACCGCGCGCGTCTCTCTTGGAGGCAATTTCGGCGTCGATAAAAGGTGGGGAGCCGAACTCCGCCAACACGCATTTTTTGGAAGAACGAATTTCTTCCGGCAGCGAGTCGAACACGTTTTGGCTCGGGCACACAACCACGTCCGCCAGCGCCAGCTCGCCGGTTTTGCGTTCGAGTTTTGCCGCGGAATCGGCGTGCCCTTGCAGCGTGGCCGCCCAGTGCGGAAGACGCGCCGCTTCTTCGCGCAGCAGGCGTTGCGAGGTCTGCCAGTACACGATTGGCAATTCATAAACGCAGCGAATTCCCATTTCTCGCGCCACCCGAAAAGTTTCCAGCGCGCTGTCTTCGTAACAGTGGATTACTTTCACCACGCGCTGCTTCCGCAGCCACTTTGCAACGGCGGCGTCCAAGCCGCGATGCACCGCGTCGGGAGAGGCAAATCCGTTTTCGTGACGCGTGAGAAAGGACGCGCCCAGTTTTCCCGCGGCGAGCCGGACAGCCTCGCGCAACGGATGCGTGCAAATTTTGGCGCGCGGAATCTCGTACGAGCGGCGTGCCATTTCCCGTCGAAAAACGGACGGCAACCGGGCGCTCCACGAGGGCGCGGCAAGAGTCGTGTGAAAGGAGTGCAGCCATCCGTCGCGGGCGAGCGCCGCGAGCAAAGCGCGGACGAAGGTGTTTCCCGTCGGATGTGAAACGGCGATCATCGGGCCGCCTCCAACACCCGCAAATATTCCCGCGCGACGGCTTCCGGTCGGTGCCGCGCCAGATGTTCGTCCGCATTTTTTTGCAGCGTGGAAACAAGCGCGTCATCGGTCAGCAGCCGGGCCAGCACGCGCGCAAGAGCGGCGGCGTCGTCCTTCGGAAAAGTAAGCCCGCACGCGCCGATGGCTGCCGGAAGCCCGCCCCCATCCGAGCCAGCGACGACGCAGCCGCACGCGATTCCCTCCAGCGCCACCATGCCAAACGGCTCGTTCCAGCGCGACGGCACGACCATGATTTTGTGCGCGTGCAAAAGCCGCCGCAGTTCCGCGTGGCTGACCTTTCCCGCGAAAACGATTTGACCCTCCAGCCCCGCTTCCTGCGTCTGCCTGCGCAGCGGCTCCAATTCGGGGCCGCCGCCGTCGATCGTCAGACGCGGCCTCAGACCTGACTGTTGGAGCTGGTGCAAGGCCTCGATCAAAAGATCCACGCCTTTATCGGACACGAGCCGTCCCACGCAAACCAGTTCGCGATTCCGCGCGACGCTTTCATCGCTCGTAAAATTTTCGTCGTACGGATCGCCGACGATGATCGACTCCACTCGCAGGTGAGAGGCAACCGCCGTGCTGATTGAAATGTTTTTGGCGAAGCGAAGAACGAAATGTTTCAACCGATCACGCCAGCGGCTGCGGCCATCGACACCTGCAATCCAAGTGTGATGCGCGACGATCCAGGGACGCCGCACGAGTAGCAGCGGCCACGCGGTCTGCAGACTGATGTTGTTTTGAAAAAAAACGTCGCACCACCGAACAAGGCTGATGAGAGCGAGAGGCCGTGGTGCTCGGATGACCTCAAAGGGAAAGACTTCTTCGTCGCATTCGCGGGTTTGCGTCACCACTTTCACCTCGTGCCCGGCGCGGACGAACTCGCGCGCGAGCAGCCGCGTGACGGTTTCGATGCCGCCCACGCTCGGATGAAAAAAATGCGACGAGATCAGAATTTTCACGTCGCCGATGCACGCTCCAGACGGTGCAGAAATTCATGGGCCACTTGCGGCAATGCGCGGTGCGCCGGAAGTCGGCGCGCGGCAGCCAACCTCGCCGGCAAATCGTGGTCCAGCTTGATCAAGAGCGGAGAGTAACCCTCCGCGCGCCATCCGGCGAAGTGAACGTCGTCGCGCGTCACGACCACCGGCAGCCCGTGTTCGAGCATGGCGGTCGCCGTGGCACTTTTTCCGATGATTTCCCACGGCGTCGTCGCAATGCCAAAGTTCAGTTGGGAAAAAAGCTCCGCGATTTTTCGCGGCGGCTGCTCGCCGAGTCGGACAAATTCAAACGCGTCGCCATAGTCACGCTCCAACTTTTCCCACAACGCACCGCCCGCGCCGATGCGACCGATGTGCGAGATCACGACCCGTTTTCCGGTCTGGCGCAAATGGCTGAACAACGGCTCGGGACTCCACGCCGGATGCAGCGTGCCAAACATCCCGAACCTCCATTTTTCATCCGATGCAGGAAAGGTCGGATGGCTTTCCAAAATCGGAATCGCGCCGAAGAGCAGCAGCCTTTCCGCCGGGACTCCGAGCGCACGCAGCACGGCGGCGTAGGCGGAATTACTGGTCTGCACGACCCGCGGACGCAACGCGCGAAGCACGCCCAGCACGCCGCGCCGTTGCAACCCACCGAGCAGCCGGTCTTTGATGGACGCACCATTTTCGGCGCCGAGCCAGAGTTCGTGAAACATGATTTGCACCGGTCGCGCGCCGATGATCGCAGCCAGCTTTTTCCCGAGCAGAAAGTTCAATCCGCGCGGGTGAAATCCATAACAGACAAATTGCAGGCTGACCCAGTCCGGCGCGAAGGCGTCGAGAAAATCGCGGGCGGCGCGCGCATGGCCGGTCGCGAGGTTGCGCAGACGCAGGACGCGCGAGTTTTTTCCGCTGTCGGCAAAGGGATCATGCAAGGCGAGCAGCGCCGTTTCGTGACCGAGCCGCGCGCATTCTTCCGCGAGGGCAGCGGTGTAATCGCCCACGCCATCGCGTCCGGGCGCGAGGCAACTGGTCAGGAAAGCGATCCTCATCCTTTGGTCTTAGCCGGGCGGCTTGCGAAATCGAACTCCCATCTGGGCCAGCACTTTTTGCCGGAGCGAATGCGGAAGTTTTTGCGTCGCCTTCTCCATGGCGGCGACGAG
>JANXWU010000082.1 GCA_025350985.1 Spartobacteria bacterium
TTCAGCTTCGCCGTCAACACCGGCCACACGCTCGAAGAAGTGCTCGCGCAGAAGTATCCGTATTTTTCGATGCTGATCGATGACATCAAAAAGCTGCGCGAGAAATACGAGGCGAAAAAACTCGACGCGAACTCGCTCGACTTTGACGACCTGCTCGAAAAGCCGCTGCGGATGCTGGAGCGCAACCCGGAGATCGCGGAGTTTTACCGGCGGCATTTTCAGTTCATCCTCGTCGATGAGTATCAGGACACGAACAAAATTCAGGCCGACTTCATCGGCCTGCTCGCGGCGCATCATCGCAATGTGATGGCCGTCGGCGACGACGCGCAGTCGATCTACTCGTGGCGCGGCGCGAACTTTCAAAACATTTTGGATTTTCCGAAGCGCTATCCGGGCGCGGCGATTTACAAAATCGAGATCAACTATCGCAGCGCGCCGGAAATCCTGAGCCTCGCCAACGCGGCCATCGCGGCAAACGTGCGGCAGTTTCCGAAAAATCTGCAGGCGTGGCGCGAGAGCGCAAAGCTAAAGCCCGGCCTCGTGCCGCTCTCCGACTCGAATCAGCAGGCGCGCTTTGTCGTGCAGCGGATTTTGGATTTGCAGGAGGAGGGATTCGAGCTGCGCGACATCGCCGTGCTTTATCGCTCGCACTATCACTCGATGGAATTGCAGATGGAACTGACGCGGCACGGCGTGCCGTTCGCGATCACGAGCGGGCTCCGGTTTTTCGAGCAGGCGCACATCAAGGACGTCGCGGCGTTTTTGAAATACGTCGTGAACCCGCGGGACGAGGTCGCCTTCAAACGGATGGTGCGGCTGCTGCCGGGCATCGGCGCGCGTTCGGCGGAGCAGCTTTGGCAGGGGATTGAGGGAAAAATTCCGCTGGATTTGAATCCGCAAAACTCGGCGGAGGTTCGTCCACAGATTTCACAGATGAACACAGATTTGGAAAAAGAAAAAAACGACGCGAACGAGAGCAAAGCGGAATCAAAAGCGGAGAATGAACTTTCTGAAAACAATCCGCGTCCATCTGTGAAATCTGTGGACGACCTTCTGGCGAACTCCGCGGAGTTTTCCTACCGCGATTTGTTGCTCGCGCAGAAAGTTCCGGCGAAAAGCCGGGCACAGTGGGAGCAACTCGCGCACACCTTGGAGGAAATCGCCCCCGCCGGAAAAGCACGGCCGCCCGCCGACGTGATTCGTTCCGTGGTGGAGGCGATGTATGACGACTACTTGAAGACGAAGTTTGCGAACTATGACGCGAGGCGCGACGACTTGAACACGCTCGCCAATTTTGCGCAGCAGTATGACGACCCGTTTTCCTTTCTCGACCAACTGGCACTCTTAACTGGTCTCGACACGGAAACGGAACTCGGCACGAAGGACGAAGACAAAGACGCAGTGAACTTATCGAGCATCCATCAGGCGAAAGGCCTGGAGTGGCGCGTGGTCTTTCTCATCTGGCTCGCCGACGGGATGTTTCCCAGTGCGCGCTCATTGGAAAACGAGGAGGCCATCGAAGAAGAGCGGCGGCTATTCTATGTCGCGGTCACCCGCGCGCGCGACGAGTTGTATCTTACTTATCCACTTATGAGACTTAACGCCGGCTATGGTGAAATGTTCCAGCGTGCGTCGCGTTTTCTGAATGACGTGCCCGAAGCTCTCTATGAAGCCTGGCAGGTCAAAGGCGCTTACTAAGTCCCAATTAAACTAAGCGCGCGGAGTGAAGACAGCTAAGGCGCCTTCATCTGCCGCTGCAATACTTCGTGCGGCACCGGCAGGCTCATAGTCTTGGAGGCCGGTCGCGCGGCTGGCCTGCCATTGGCTTCCGTCGGAAATTTCATCCGATAGAGCGCGGCGATGAGCGCCACGGAATTGTCGCTCCAGATGCCGCCGTGATCGTCGATAATATCCGGCGGCACTTGCACGATCCAATAAGGTACGTCCGCGTTTTTTTTGTAATTGATCGTCCAAGTCCGCCACGGGCCGGCCATTGCTTTATCGCGTGTGAGAGAGGATGCATCGTTCTTCGACTCCCTGGGTGAACTGGTGCGAAACGTGAGATGATTGGCGTGGTGATCGCGGTCATACTTTGCAGCCAGGTTGTCGTGGAAGGCGCTG
>JANXWU010000173.1 GCA_025350985.1 Spartobacteria bacterium
GTAACGGGTCAGCAACAATTCGCCGCGCACCTTCATCGCGCCAGCGCGGACGACGAGGTTTTTCAGCGGCAGACCTTCCCTCGCGAGAACGACCGGCGGCCATGGAGTTTCCCATCCGCAGTTGGCGGGCGCGAGCGGCGCGACTGACACGTCGAGACTTTCCAGCGGCGAAGTCCACGCACCATCGGAACCCGTTTCCGGCCACGAGCCTCCGCCCAGTGCGAGGATCGCCGCCGAAGCTTCGAAGGTGTGCGGAGCAGCGGGTGTGTAAAAATCGAGTTCCACGCGGGGCCGGTTATCGTTCGTCTTTTTCAAAATCCGCAGGCCACACCAGCGATGACGCAGTGCAAATCGGACGCCGAGTTCGCGCAAATGCCCGACCCAGCGGCGCAGCAGAGGCGCGGCTTTCATCGCCACGGGATAAACACGGCCGGTGGAAGCCACAAAAGTTTTCACGCCCAAACTATCCGCCCACGCTCGCAAGGAGTCTGCATCGCAGCTTGCGAGCAGCGAGGGCCAGCGCTCCAAGTCGGAATCCGGGCCGGAATATCGCGTGGCGAAAAGGTCGCGTGGTTCGGCTTTGGTCAGGTTCAAGCCACCGCGGCCCGCGACCAAAAACTTGCGCCCCACCGATGGCTTCGCATCGAAGACCGTCACCGCCGCGCCGCCCATCGCCGCGACCTCCGCCGCCCGCAGACCCGCTGGTCCGCCGCCGATAATCGCGATTTGCATCGTGGGAGAAAACAGGCGGGACCGGTCGATTGCAACCGCGGGTCATTTCCCGCTGCGGAAGCGTGCCAGCGCAAAGCGTAACTCGCACACGATTTTAGGTTGCCGGCAGTGACGTTCCACCAGTGTTGTTATTGTCCAATGTGCAGTTTCTTTCGCCGATGAACCCCGATAAGATGCGAACTGCGGTGAAGCATTATTTCCCATTTGGGCAATGCGATTTCCATCTGTCGCGGTGGACTTCGCCTGACCGGCTTTTTAGAAGTCCTTCAAGTTCCATACCTCTTCGATCATGACCGCGATTTCGCGAGCGCCGGACGCGCATGGTTTGGTGGTGATCTTTGCGTTAGATGAGCAAAGATTCGGGCTCGACATCGCCGCGATCGAGCGAGTAGTGCGCGTGGTGGAAATCACCCCGCTTCCTGATGCGCCGACGGGGGTGATCGGAATCGTGAACCTCCAAGGTCGGGTTCTGCCAGTGCTCGACCTGCGGCGGCGTTTCCACTTTCCCGCGCGGGAGATGCAACTATCCGATCATTTCCTTATCGCGCATGCGGCGGGACGCACCGTGGCGCTGCTCGTCGATGCGGTGACCGGCGTGACCGAATGGAACCACGGAATGGCCATTCCCGCTGCGGAGATTCTTCCCGGTTTCCAAGGCATCGAAGGCGCGGTGAAACTGGAGGGCGACATTGTGTTGATTCACGACTTGGAGAAATTTCTCTCGCTGGAAGAATCGAGCCGTCTGGACGCAGCCCTTGACGTGGAATGATGAGCGCAATTTCCAAAGTGGCCGTGGGCGAAGTCTCCGAAGACTTGCTGACCAGACTAAGTGGTTTCGTCTCCGAACGTCTCGGGCTTCATTATCCTCCGCGCCGATACTCTGACCTCCAGCGCGGTTTGCGCGCCTCGGCGCAAGAGCAAGGCTTCGAGGACTTGGGAAGGTATGCGGAGAGGCTGTTGAGTTCCACCTTGACTCAACGGGAAATCGAAGTTCTCGCCACTAGTCTGACCATTGGCGAGACCTATTTCTTTCGCGAGCCGAAAGCCTTCGAGGCCTTGGAGCAAACAATCCTTTCCCAACTAATCCACGCGCGGCGGGGAAAGGAGCAGCGTCTTCGCTTGTGGAGTGCGGGTTGTAGCACGGGGGAGGAGCCTTACTCACTGGCCATCCTACTTAGCCGGATGCTTCCCGACCTTGCCGACTGGCAGGTCACGGTGCTGGCGACGGACATTAATCCGCGATCTCTGGACAAAGCCTCCGCAGGGATATTCGGAGACTGGTCATTTAGAGAACTGACACCGGGAGTCAAAGCGCGATACTTTCAACAGGTATCCGAAAAGCGTCATCAAATAGCTTCGGAGATACAAAGGATGGTTACTTTCCAGTATCTCAATCTGGCCGATGACACTTATCCTTCGCTGACTACCAATACCAATGCGATGGATGTCATCTTTTGTCGAAACGTGCTGATGTATTTCAAACCGGAAACAGGGCGGCGAGTTGTCCGAAACCTAGGACGGTGTTTGTTGGAGGGGGGCTGGCTGGTGGTCGGCGCGACGGAGGTGTCTCAGGAAATGGGCTGCGACTTTGTCACCGTCAGTTTTCCAGGAATGACGGCGTGGC
>JANXWU010000188.1 GCA_025350985.1 Spartobacteria bacterium
AGGATGAGTTCGACCGCGTCACGCAAAAGCTGGCGCGTATCTTAGACGTGCCGATTGCGCTGATCACCTTCCTCGACGAGGAGCGGCAGTTTTTCAAATCGCAAGTCGGGCTGCCGCAGGATCTCGCCACCGCGCGCCAGACTCCACGGGACGTTTCGATCTGCGGTCACGTCGTGGCGATGGATGAAGTGCTGGTCGTCGAAGACCTCGCGCGCGACCGGCGTTTTGCGAACAATCCCCTGCTCCGCGAACGCCGGCTGCGGTTTTATGCCGGCGTCCCGTTGCACGCGCCCAACGGTCAGGCGGTCGGCTCGATGTGCATTCTCGACGTGAAGCCGCGCCAGTTGAGCGAGCGCGAAAAGCGCCTGCTGCAAATCATCGCCGAGGATGTGACCGAGCAAATCGCCCTGCGCGCGGTGCGATTGGAAAAGTCGGAAACCGTGCCGCCCATTCCCACGTGACCGCGCCTCATCGCGCACTTGTTTTTTATGCCCAACCAAAATCAAGACCAACCCAAGCTCTCATCCCCTCCGCAGTCTGCCGATGATATCACCGCTGAAAACGTGAAAGCCATCGCGGAACTGGAGCGCGCCGCGCAAGCCAGCCAATCCGCCGCGGACCGCGTTGCGGGTTTCATCACGCGGTTCTGCGGATCGATGACTTTCGTGTGGGTCCACGTCGCTTGGTTTGCCTTATGGATTGCCGCCAATTCGGGGCAATTCGGCAAACCATTCGATCCGTTTCCATTCAACTTTTTGACGCTGATCGTGTCGCTCGAAGCAATCTTTCTCTCGACGTTTATTATGATCTCGGAGAACCGGCAGGGTCGCATCGACGAGCGCCGCAGCCATCTCGATTTGCAGATCAATCTGCTCTCCGAACAGGAGAACACCAAAATGCTGCAACTACTCAGGGCCATCGCCGACAAACTGGGCATTTCCGCGGGCAACGATGTCAGCCTCAAGATGCTGGAGCAGGCGACGCGCCCGGAAAAACTGCTCGCACAAATCGAGGAAAACGTGATGAAGGACGCTAAGGGCACGCCGACGGAACCGTGACGCTGAAGGATGGCGTCCCAGCCTCCGCGGCCACGCGCAACGGTCGCCGCTGCTCATAAAATCGTTGACTGCCTTCCGACGGCGATTTAATACGTGTGCGTATTAAATCAAACCCTGCCCCCATTCTGGGTTGATCCGCCAAAAACCATTCTCGACCCAGCCAGCCAATCCGACAAAACTCGCCTCCCTTAACCTATGAACATTCCCCCACTAATCACCACGATGGTGCTGTTCGCTCCGTTTTTGGCGGGGTGCAAAAAAGATGCGGGCGCTGCGGGAAAATCCGGTGCCTCGAACAAAGTCCGGGTGGGCTACATCGGCATCACCTGCGAAGCACCCATTTTCAGCGCGATCGAAAATGGGTATTTCAAGGAAGAGGGACTCGAGGTGGAACTGGTGAAATGCGAATGGTCAAAATACAAGGACGTGCTCGCCCTCGGCGGCTATGACATCACGCACCACCTAGTCATGTATTTTCTCAAGCCGATCGAGCAGGGGCTGGATGTAAAGTTCACCGCCGGCATCCACACCGGCTGCCTGCGCGTGCAGGCTTCCACGAAGGGAAAGATCAAGAAAGTCGCGGATTTGCGCGGCAAGAAAATTGGCGTGCCGGGAATGGGGACGCCGCCCTTTATTTTCGCCAACCGCGTGCTCGGCGCGAATGGCATCGATGCGATGAAGGAAATCGAGTGGCGCGTTTTTCCGGCGGGCGAACTCGGACTCGCGCTGGAGAAAGGCGAAGTGGATGCGGTGGCTGATTCCGAGCCGATTGGCAGCCTGCTGCTCGCGCAGGGTCTGGTGCGGAACGTCGCTGATCAGGCCAAGGACGAGCCGTATAAAGACGAATACTGCTGCGCGGTCATCGCGAATGGCAAATGGCTCAACGCGAATCCCAAGACCGCCGCCGCCGCCACGCGCGCTCTGCTCAAAGGCGCGAAATGGGTGAACACCAACCCGCGCCTCGCTGCGCGCATGTCGGTCGAGAAAAAATATTTGGCGTCGAATCCGGAACTGAATACCACGGCGATTGGGAATTTGAATTACCTGCCGAGCGTCTCGGGCGCGGAAAAGGCGGTCCTGTCGGCGGCGAAGGAAATGAAGTTGGCGGGCATGTTAAGCCCGACCACGGACGTGGAGGCGCTGGCGAAAAGAGCGTTCATCCACCTCGAAGGCGTGAGCGACGCGTGGATCGAAAATTTGCAAATCGAGAAGCTCGCTGGCGGCGAAATGCCGGGAGACCAGCCGCTGCGTCTGGCGGCGGAGTTGGCGACAGTTGGCACGCCGTATAAAATCGCGACCTGCTGCGCGCCGGCGTCCAAGGTCGCGCCGCGGCCGGGGATCAAGGAAGAATCGAAAGTGGCCGCGGCGAAGTGAACGAGCCTTCGCCATCCATCACCACCGCCTCCACGCCCGCGCTGGGCGGCACCGAGATCAGTCGTGAAAGCGGCGCTTCGTGGGGCACGCTGCTCACGCTCCCGCTGGCGGCTGGTTTGTCGCTGGCCGTTCACTTTTTTGTGGCAAGAAACGACCCCGCAGTCGTAACGGTTTCCAAGGGACTGTTCGACCTGATGCCGCTCGTGGAGGCGCATGGTTACGCGCTGCTTTTGAGCGGCGTTTTGCTGCTCTCGATGGTCGCGGTGATGATGCAGACCTTCTCCACCGCCCTGCGTCGTTG
>JANXWU010000354.1 GCA_025350985.1 Spartobacteria bacterium
CGACCCGCGCGTGAAGGTGCTGACCGAGGACGTTTTCCACGTCATCGCGCGAGCGGGCAAAACGGCAGCGACTGGCTTTGACGCGATCCTGCTCGACGTGGACAACGGCCCGACTTCCTTCGTCCAAGCGCGTAATTCGCGACTCTACGACCGGCGCGGCTTTGAGCTGCTGAAACGGGCGTTGCGGCCCGGCGGGCGCGTCGCCTTTTGGTCTGCCACCGAGGAGCCGCAGTTCCCGCGCGAGCTGGCGCGGGCGGGGTTTGCGACGCGCGTCGTCGAGGCGAAAGCGCATGAACGCGCGAAGCGTTTCGCGCACCGGATTTACGTCGCGACGGTCGGATGTGAAGACTAAGGCAAGGCCGGCATGGCTGCGTTGGCAGGTTTAGAATCGGCGCGAAGCCGTCGTCGCCGCTGGCCCGAAGGTTGCTTTTGCAGCAGCGATGAAAGACGTGATCGCCCTCCTCGCCCTCGCCGCCATCGTTTACTTTTTCGCCGCCCGCGCGGGTTGGCTTCCGCAAAGCGAAGGTGCCGCCAAAACTTCCGCGGCAGCGGCCCCGCAGCAAATTTTCGCGTCCAATCGCTCGGCCTCCACGACGTGGGTGGAGCCAGCGCATTTTTGAAAAATGCTCCATCGGGATTCGTCTCCGTATTTTCCCTGCCATGAAATCTCTCTTGATCCTTCCCGTGCTCGGCGCGTGCGTTTATTTTTTCCTGCACCCCGCGCCGGAGTCGCCCGCGACCGCTGCGGCGTCAGTGGTGAAGTCGTCCGGCACGCCGTCGGCGCGGCCCGCTTCCACGCCGAGCAATTTCCTCAAACGCCCCGGCGACCGCGCACGCGAAGTGGCCGGTCAGGTGCGCCAGCGGGCGGGCGAAAGTTTCTAAATCCCTGCGGCATCCGGCAGTCGCGCGCGGGAAATTTCCACGCTTGAAACGCGGCGGGCGCTCGCCTAATTTCCCCGCCCCAACGCCAGGGTAGCTCAGGGGTAGAGCAGGGGACTCATAAGCCCTTGGTCGGGAGTTCAACTCTCCCCCCTGGCACTTCACCATGCTTCAGCCATTTCGCTCCCGCCGCGCCTTCACCCTCATCGAGGTCTTCCTCATCGTCGCCATCGTGGCGATGATGATCGCCATCATCATCCCCGGCGCGATGCAGAGCCGCCGGCGCGGTCGCGCCGAAGCCGTGCGTCTCGAGATGAAATTGCTCGACCGTGCTTTGCAGCAATACGCCACCGCGACTGGGAAGAAAGCTGGTGCGACGGCGACCTTTAAGGACGTGAAAAAATACCTCCCGCCCGGCAGCCACCTCGTACAAACCGGCGGCAGCGATTTGCTGGGGCACCCTTTCGGCACCCTCACTGTGGACAGTCCCGTCCTCGTGCCTCCGAAGACGGCAGCGCAACTGGACGCCGTCGTCGATCCGGCTTTCTGGGCGGACTACAAATAAGGGAATCTGGAACTCCGGAACTCAGGAAAAGACAGACAGACTTTTCGGTTCCTCGATACCAGTTTATCGAATCCCCAGCCCGAGCGTATCGCGGCAATATTTGATCGAACGCTCGATTTGCTCGCGCTGGAAATCCTGGTCGGCTTTCTTTTTGTCCACGCCTGCCGGTGCCTTGAAGGACGCGATTTCGTGACCCCGTCCGGCGAGCGCCTCGAATTTCGCCAGCACGTCCGGGCGCTTGTCGTAGTGCTCCCAGAACTCCGGCTTTTTGTAGTCGAACTTTTTCGAAAACCCCGAAATCGTCTCGATTTGGATCGGCACATTCGGACACAGCAACCGCCAGCGCTCGACGTATTTCTTCCAGTCGATCAACCCATCACCCATCGCCGTCCACTGCACCGCGCAACCGTCCGGCGTTTCCCAAACCATGTCGTCGCGCAGACTCGAGCAGTTCGTGTACGGGCCCAGCCGTTCGAGCAAATCGATCGGATCTTCCAGCGTCCACGCCGCGTTGCCAGAATCGATGTTCACGCCGACGAAATCCTTCCCCGCCTCCTCAATCAGATCGATCAGTTCCCACGAGTGCATGTCGCCCGCGTGGTTCTCGATGGAAATTTTCACGCCCGCATCGAGCGCGCGTGTTTTCGACGCGTGCAAAACCTTCACCGTGTCGGCGATGCGCGCGCGGATGCCGCCCTCCGTTTTGCGATCCGCCATTGTGCCCAGCACGACGCGAAACACCGGCGAGCCGAGCGTTTTCGCGACGCGGATTCCGGTGGCGACGTGCTCTTCCGCCGTGCCCCACTTGTTTTTGAAAACGGTGGACGTGGGGCAAATGCTCCACGAACCCGCGTAGAGCGCGAGGCCGAGATCGTCGGCCTTTTTCTTCACCTCGCGCAACGCCGCGTCGTCGAGCGATTCGTACGCGTCGAGGTCGGAAATGAACAGCGTGTCGAGTTTCAGCGTCGCCGCGTAGTCGAGGAGCTGTGCGGCTTTCCAGCCCATCGCCCGCACGGAAAAGTTGTCCATCCCCAGCTTGATTTTCGTGTTCGCGAGCAGCGTGATGTCGGGCTTTTCAGGCTTCGCCGGCGGTTCCAAAAGTTTTTGCGCGAGCAGCGGTGAGACCACCGCGCCGACGGCACCGGCGGTGAGCGTTTTTCCAAAGGAGCGGCGGGAGAAATCAGCGGACATGAGCCGAGTAAAGCGGGCGCACGGAACGGCGTCAAACGTGCGCGATGAACCGCCGCGAAAATGGAATTGCTGGCATCGCGACGGCCATTAACATGGATGTCTCGCAAACTCTGCCCATCCCATGAAAAACTTTCCCCACCCCCGTGCCCTTACCGCCATCTGCGCTCTCGCGTGCGCATCTTTTTCCGCCCGCGCTGCCGACGAAAAAAGGCCCACGGAATTCCCCGACCTCAAAGCTAAAACGGGACTCAAGCCATTCGAATTTCAGGAAGCCGACCTGCCGTTTTACGATCCGCATCCCGCCGAGGGCGGAAAAAAGAACGTCAAGAAATGGACGCAGATGCAAAAACCGCTGCCGCCCGAGGAGAGCGCGAAACATCTGGTCGCGCTGCCCGGTTTTGAGGCGAAACTTTTCGCCGCCGAACCGCAAATCTGGAAGCCGATTTGCCTGGCCTTCGACGAGCGCGGGCGGCTCTGGATTGCGGAGACGATTGATTACCCGAACGAACTCAAGGAAGGCGCGGAAGGTCGCGACCGCATCGTCATTTGCGAGGACACGAACGGCGACGGCGTGATGGACAAGCAGACGGTGTTCGCGGAAAAACTGAGCATCCCAACCAGCATCGCGTTCGCAAATGGCGGCATCATCGTGCAGCAGGCACCGAACACGCTGTTCCTCAAGGCGAGCAAAGGCGACGACCACGCGGACATCCGCAAAGTGCTGATCGAAGGCTGGGGCACGCGCGACACGCACGCCGGCCCGAGCAATCTGCGCTACGGCTTCGACAACCACTTTTGGGGCTGCGTCGGCTACTCCGGCTTCGACGGCGTCGTCGATGGCAAGTCCTGGAAATTCGGCATGGGCAACTACCGTTTCAAGCCCGACGGCACCGGCTTCGAGTTCCTGCGCTCGTCGAACAACAACACTTGGGGCTTCGCCTTTAACGAAGCCGGCGTCGTCTTCGGCTCGACCGCGAACAACAACGCGTACGACTACATGGCGATCCCCAATCGCTATTACGAATCCGTCGCCGGCTGGGCACCCAAGCGCATGGAGACCATCGCCGACAGCCAGAATATTTTCCCCATCACCGACAAAGTGCGGCAGGTGGACTGGCACGGCATGTACACCGCCGGCGCGGGCGCGGCGATTTACACGGCGCGCAATTTTCCGAAGCCATTCTGGAATCGCATCGCCTTCGTGAACGAACCGACTGGGCACGTCGTCGGGATGTATTCGCTCGAAACGAAGGGCGCGGATTTCGCGGCGCACGACCAAAAATCGCTGCTCGCGAGCGACGACGAATGGACCGCGCCGATTGCCGCGGAAGTCGGCCCCGACGGCGCGCTGTGGGTGATCGACTGGTATAATTACATCGTCCAGCACAACCCAACACCGCCGGGTTTTACGACCGGAAAACGCGGCGCGTACGAAACGCCGCTGCGTGACAAAACGCACGGACGAATTTATCGCGTGGTCTGGAAAGACGCGAAGCCCGCGCCGAAACTCGACCTTTCCAAAGCCACGCCGGAGCAGCTCGTCGCGACTTTGAAAAATGACAATCTGCTCTGGCGGATGCACGCGCAGCGGCTGCTCGTCGAGCGCGGAAAATCGGACATCGCTCCTGAATTGAGCAAGCTCGTGCAAGATCAAAGCGTCGATGAACTCGGCCTCAACGTCGGCGCCATTCACGCGCTCTGGACGTTGCACGGACTCGGGGCGATGAGCGACGACAAGAGTTCCGGCGTTGCCCTTGCGGTCGCCGATTTGAAACATCCCGCCGCTGCCGTCCGCCGCGCGGCAATTCAAGTTTTGCCGAAGACCACGGACACCTTCAGCGCGCTCGTTTTAAACAAACTGACCACCAACCCCGACGCGCAAGTCCGGCTTGCCGCGCTGCTCGCCATCGCGGATGGACCCGCCTCGGAAGCCGCTGGCCAGGCCGTTTTCGCGGCGATTCAAGAAAAGCAAAACAACGAGGATCACTGGCTCGTCGATGCCGCCACGAGCGCCGCCGCAAAGAACGACGCGAGTTTTTTGAAGGCGGTCGTGACAAATTTTTCGGCGAAGCCAGAGGCGAAAGTCGCGCCTCCCAAAAATCTTTTGCCGAACGAATCATTCGAAAACGAAACCGCCGGGAAACCGGTCGATTGGCAGGATCATTCCTATAAAGGCCAGGCCGAATTCGCGCTCGCCGACACCGGGCACAGTGGCAAGTTCAGCGTCCGCATTTCCAGCAAAGTCGGCGCGGACGCCGCCTGGCTCGCGCACGCGAAGGTCGCGCCGAACACACCCTACCGGCTCAGCGCGTGGGTCAAAACCGAGAACGTGAAAGGCGCGGCGGGCGCGGTTTTGAACGTGCATGAAATGAGCGGCGTGAAGACGAATGCACTGCAAGGCACGCACGACTGGCAGCGCGTCGAAACGACGTTCCGCACCGGCGACGCGACGGCGGTGACGATCAATTGCCTGCTCGGCGGCTGGGGACTTTCGACAGGCACGGCGTGGTTCGACGACGTGCGGCTCGAACAAACCAGCAACGTGCCGGGCGCGCTGCCGGGCGAAGCGGCGCAAGTCGTGCGCATCGTCACCGGCAGTTACGCCCAACGCGCCCCGTCGGATTCCGTCGTTGCGCTGCTGCTCACGCTGAACGGCGCGTCGCCAGCCATCGCGCGCTCAATCCTCGAAGGGCTTTCCGAAAACTGGCCGCACGGCAAACCGCCGGAACTCAATGC
>JANXWU010000447.1 GCA_025350985.1 Spartobacteria bacterium
TTACGACGCGCTGGACGACTTGCTCGACCACGAGGAAGTCGCGCGGTTGCTGGAGCGGCGCGTGATCGAAGTCGCGCCGCTGGCCTACATGCGCGGGCGCACGCTCAATCACGCGTTCGTCGTTTTGGACGAGGCGCAAAACACGACGACCGAGCAAATGTTCATGTTCCTCACCCGGCTGGGCGCCAACTCGAAATGCGTCATCACCGGCGACCACACGCAGATTGATTTGCCCTCGAACAAACGCTCGGGGCTGATCGAAGCCATCCAGGCGCTCAAGGATGTGCCGGGAATCGCCTTCTGCTTTTTTGAAGAGCGGGACGTCATCCGGCACGAACTCGTCCAGTCCATTGTCCGCGCCTACCGGCACCACCGGGGCGTCGATAAAAAAGCGAAGGACGCCGAGCCACGCCGGGCATAATTTGATTGAATCCGTTTCCGTCCCCGATGTCTGCTAGCCGCCGATTGCCCCGACTATGATTGGTTTTTTTGAAAAATATCGGCTCGTCAGAAAAGGTCTCGCTTCTCCGAAGGCGCGGCGCCGCCGTCCCGACAGCGAATGGCGGGACGCGCTGGAAACCGGCCTCACGCCGAAAGTTTTGCTCTTCGCCGGCTTCATCGCCGCCCTCGCGCTTTTGGTCTTCGCCGGCAACCAAAAGCAGCCGATGGAGAAGTTCATCATCGGCCTGCTGATTTTCCTCACGGCCCTCGCGCAACTCTGGATCAATCATCCCAACGCCTTTCGCAAAAACTCGCGCATCCTTTTGATGTTCGGGTCGATGCTCGTGCATCTGACGACGGTGAAGCTCTTGCTGATCCTGGCGCGAACCGGCTCGGCCGATTGGCGGCAGGTCGCCTTCCTGGCGATTCCCTACGCTTTCGCCCCGCTCATCTGCTCGGTGCTGCTCGGAAAGAATCACGGAATCTACGCAGCCATCTACACCAGCCTCTGGGGTGCGGTGATTTTTCAAGGGATCAATCCCGCCATCTTTCTCGTGATGAGCCTCATCTCCGGCTTCATCGCCGTCTTCGTCACGATCCAAGTCCGTCGTCGCAGCAGGCTCATTCGGGCCGGTGTTTTGGTCGGGTTCGCGACGTGGGTTTTGGCCGTCATCTTTCGTTTAATCCTGATCCCGTGGGAGCTGCTGCCCGCGCTCGACTGGCGCACGCTCGGCATCGAAAGCCTGGCCGTCATCGGCAGCGGGATTTTCACCGCGCTCATCGTCGGCGGCGCACTGCCGGTGCTGGAAAGTTTGTTCGGCATCACCACCGACATCTCCTGGCTCGAAGCCGCCGATTTGAATCACCCGCTGCTGCGGCGGATGACCATCGAATCGCCCGGCACGTACCATCACAGCCTCGTCGTCGCCAACCTGGCTGAAGCCGCCGCCGAGGCCATCGGAGCCAACGCCACCATGGCCCGCGTGTGCGCGTATTTCCACGACATCGGCAAACTGGTGAAGCCGGAATATTTCGCCGAAAACATGAACTCCGGCGAAAATCTGCACGACGAACTCGCGCCGACCATGAGCGCGCTCATCATCATGGCGCATGTGAAGGAAGGCATCGACCTCGCGCTCAAGCACAAACTCAACGAGCGCATCGTCGATGTGATCGAGCAGCATCACGGCACGACGCTCGTGCGCTATTTTTACATGCGCGCCATCCAGCAGCAGGAGGACGCGCGGCAGGGCGGCAAGATCATGAACATCCGTGAGGAGGACATCCCGGAGGTGCGCGAGGAGAGTTTCCGCTACGGCGGGCCGAAGCCGCAGTTCAAGGAAGCTGGCATCGCCATGCTCGCCGATGCGGTCGAGAGCGCCTCGCGTTCGCTGGAAAAACTGACCCCGCAAAAGATCGACCAGCTCATCAACGACATCGTCGCCAGCCGCATTCAGGATCAACAGCTCGACGAGTGCGATCTGACCTTTGGCGAGGTGCGCATCGTGAAGGAAAGCTTCAAGTTCACGCTCCAAAACATGCTCCACGGACGCATCGCTTATCCGGCGGAAAATCCCGCGCCGCAGGACGCGCCGGTCGCCCGCCGTCCGATGAACGCTCCCCCGGTTTCCGCCGCCTGACGCCAGTTGAAAATTGTCGTCCGCAATCGACAGCGAGCCGTGAAAGTCGGGGTGCGCTGGTTGCAAAAAGTCGCGCGCCTCGCGCTGCGGGAAATCGGGGAAAGCTGGCTCGTGCCGGGTACGCCGCTCGCCGGTTTGGCCTTGGTGGAAATCACCGTCATCGACGACGCGGCGATCACCGAAGTGCATCGGCAGTTCTTTCACGACGCGACCCCCACCGACGTGATCACCTTTGACCACGGCGAGATTTTAATCAGCGCCGACACCGCGCTCACCAACGCCGCGCGGTTCCGCTCGCACGCCGACGAAGAGATGGCGCTCTACCTCATTCACGGCCTGCTGCACCTCAACGGCTACGGCGACAAATCACCCGCCGCCGCGAAAATAATGCGCCGGACGCAGCGGAAAATTCTCGCCACCTGCCTCGCGCGCCTCGCGGGATGAGCAGGCGGTTGCGTCTTGGAAAATGAGCCGCTAAACTCGCGGCCATGTGCAAACGTCTCTCCCAAATCGCGGTCGTGCTTTGCGGAATGAGCACGCCTGTTTTCGCCCAAACGCCGGAGCCGCCCATCAACGCCGAGGCGATGCTCACGGCCTTGCACGCGATCCGGGACAAGCAGACGGACACGGTGAAAACGCAACGCCACAAACTGATCCAGGAGTTCCAGACACGCGCGGCGAATCCGGCGGCGGCTCTCGATTTCTACGAAGCGGCGGTGAAAGCCACGCAGTTTGAAGGCGAAAACCGGGCGCAGACCCAGTTCGTCGAGTGGAAGAAGAAAGACGCCGTCCACCTGAAGAGCCGCGATTTTCAAAACGGCCTCCGGCTGCACCTGAACTATCTCGTCCTCACCTTGCAGCGCGCCTCCGGGGTCGAGACGAAAGCCTTGCTGCCCGGCCTCACCAGCCACCTCCAGCAGGTGCGCATCGAGCAGGACGCCGGCAATCAGGATCACATCTTGAAAGGCAAAATCGACGACAGCATTTTCGTGCGCTGGTACGGCATCGGCGGCTTGATCGGCGGCATGGAGAACTGGGAAATGTCGCCGGGCAACATGGACGGCATCTACCAGAAAACGATCCAGCCCGAACTCCGCAAACAGAAAGACCCGCGCATCGTCGAATACTGGGACTCCAAAATCCAGCGCGAGGCCTCGCAAGCCACCAAGAGCAGCCTGGCGTTTGACGCGGGCAAGTTCGATCAAGTGCGCAAACCTTCGCTGTTGTGGAACCGCGCCGAGGACGTGTTGAGCATCGGCCAGAAGAACCGTGCCGCCACGGACATGTTTGCCTTGGTGAAAGGCTACCCGACGCATCCCGAGGCCGCCAAATGGGTCGCGCGCCTTGAGGAAGTGCTCACTTACAGCGGCGCGAAGGACGCGACGGCACCGCCCGCCGCGCCCGCCCAGTAGGTTGAAATTGCGTGGAGTCGCGTTATTTTTCGCGCGCATCCGCCCATGTCCGACACGCTCACCCCCCTCGCCACCGACACCACCACCGTCGACGACCAGACCGACGCCGCCGCCGCGGGCACCACGATCGACGACCTCGTCGAGGACCAGCTCGTCGAGGAGGTCTCCATCGACGGCATGTGCGGCGTCTACTGA
>JANXWU010000450.1 GCA_025350985.1 Spartobacteria bacterium
TGAGCTGCTGGCCGAGTTCCCGGCTGACACGACCTCCGCACCCTCGTCAGAGCGCTGAACCGGCCGCTCTCGCGAACCAACATCCGGGCAACCGAGTTGCGCGAGGCGGGGAACTGGCGCAATGTCCGCACGAACCGATGAGCGCCGGGATCACGACGAAGGGCACGTAGGCTGCGAGCACTTTTGCGTAGAAGAGCCAGCGGACATGCTGCGTCTCGCCGTAGGCCAGCATCATCGGCGCGCTCAGGAACATCAGCGCCCAGCTCGACACGAAGAGCGACTCGAAAAATTTCCAAAAATAAATCGCGCGATGGGAAACCGGCAGCGAGAGCAGGAACGCCGTCTCGCGGTTTTTGAAGAGCGTGGACCAGCCGATGATGAGGTTGGAAAAAATGAGCATCACGAAAAAGAAACCGAAGATCAGAAAGAGGATGCGCTGCGAGAGAAGGGTGCCGATGAGCGGGAATTGGTGGAGCTTGGTGAGGCCGAGCCAGAAGAGCCAGTAGCCGACGACGAGGTAGCCCGTGACGAAGGAGCCGAGGACGAAAATGAGCAGGCGCGATTTGCCGTGGATGGCGCGATAACGGGCCGGCATCGAGCGCAGTAGTGCGCGCAGCATCAGCAGGAAAAAGCGCGGCGTCGAAAGGCTGGCCACGAGCGAGTGTCGCCGCACGCAGGCGGTGCGCAAGCGGCGGGGTCTCAGTTAGATATTGAAAAAGGATACGCGGCGGAGGGGACGCCACTCCGAGGCGTCCGCTGGGCGAGGGGCAGAGGTAGCTCGACGCCCAAGATTAAATCACACCGAGCGGACGGCTGCGGAGAGCCGTCCCTACCGGCGCTACTTGATTGGCTTGCGCAGCCACCACGCCAAAACGGCTGCGTACATCACCAGCGAAAAAAGCGAAATCCATGCGCCGATCACAAACGCGCGCGGCTTGTATTCGACCCGTAAATGATGATGCCCCGCAGCCAGAGGCACCGCCCGCAGCGTGTAGTTCGCGGGCATCAATTCGTATTTTTGCTGAACGCTGCCGGCGAGCGGCGACGCCTGCCACGCCGGGGTGTAAACATCCGTGATGAGCAGGATTGCTGGCTGCGATGTGTCGGCCTCGAGGTCGAGCCAATCCGTCGTTGACGCCACGACACGGGCGGTCCCGTTGGCAGCGCCGGAGGGCTTCGGCTCTGGCTCGCGTTCAAGGATGACTTCACCGCGCGGATCGAATTTTCCATCCCGCATCGCCGCGAAAATCGCATCCCGTTTTTCCAGCACGCGATACCGGCCCACCAGCGAAACCTGCGGCATCGGGTTCGGGGATTCGGCGATGCCGAGTTGTCCGTTTTGCGGCACGAAGGCGTAACGCAACCTCAGCATCGCGTAGAGCGGATCGAGCCGCGTGAAGCTCACATATTGCGTCGCCTTGTCGGGGTCGAGACCTTGCGAAAACGCCATGAACTCCGCGTAGCGCCGCACGAGGCTCGGGTCGTTTCCCCACACGTCTTGCGCGCCCGTGGCGAGGGCGCTGTTCGGGTTGATGAGATTGGCGATGCGGTAATTTCCGGGATGTGCGTCGAGGAAGTTTTTCACCTCCGGCATCACGACGGTCTTACTGTCAAAAGTCTCGCGTGTGCTGCGGGCGAACACGAAAACTTCGAGCACCGCCAGCGCGCCGATGGCAAACACGGCGCGCGCTTCCGAGCGCATCCACACCAGCAATCCGCCCAGCGCGAGCGCGGTGGCGGAGGCGAGCAGGAGCGAGTTGGACGCCGAGGCTTGCGCGGTTTCCGCGACTGTCCGCAGCTTCTGCGCAAAGGCCGGATTTGAGAACAGTTGCGGCAACAAATAGGACTCATGCGTTTCCGAAATCGCCCGCAGAACTGGCAGCCAGTCCATCGCGCGAATCGCCAGCCCGACGAAACCAATCACGCCGCCGGCGACAAAGATCGCGATGACGAATCCGCGTCCGACGCGCCGTGTTTTCAAAAGGCGGTCGAAGCCCATCGCCGCCAGCAGCGCGAGAAAAAGAGACGCTGGGAAAATGAATTTCGAGATGCCGCGAAACTTGTCGAAGCCAGGGACGACCGAGTAGAGCAGGCGGAAGAGCGGCGTGTGCGCGCCGAGGGCGAGCAGGAGGAGCACGAGCGTGGTCACCACGAGCACGACTCGCTCGGTGGCAACGTTCAAGGTGCAACTTTCAACGTCCGACTTTGAAAGGCTTTCATTCGCGCGCGCTCTCTTGTTGGACGTTGGACGTTGAACGTTGGACGTTGAACGTTGTCCGACCGCTCCATAAATCGCCAGCGCCAGCGCCGTGACGCCGAGGAACAGCGACATTTCCCACAGATAACAGCGCCCGAAATAATCGGCGGGCGAAAGATCGCCGAAAAACTTTGGTGCAATGAGCGTCAGCAGATTTTCCGGCGGAAACGAAAACATCGAAGCGAACTCGTAGGGCAGTGCTTCGCTGCGGACGGTTTCGCGGGAAGCTTGTGCGCCGGTGAGCAATTGCACCGCCGCGAGCGCCACGCCGCCGAGCGGAATCGCCGCGAGCGCGGCAAGCTGTAGCGGCGTTCTGTGAGCGTCGCCATCCTTCGCGGGAAGTCTGCGCCGCTCACGGAGCGCCGTGGCAAAACGCAGCGCGCCATAAATCGCCGCCGCGACGCCGGTGTAGAAAACGTACTGCGGATGCCCGGCGAAAATTTGCATCGCCAGCGCGCCAGCCCCGAGCAGACCCCAGCCTGCGAACTCTCGCGCGGTCGTCTCGTTTTTCCCGCCGCAGACGAAAATCTCGTCGATCGCAAGGAGGATCAGCGGTGCCCAAACCATCGTGCAGAGATTGGTGAGATGGCCCGCGTAGATGTGCGAAAAGTGCGCGCCGCAGAACATCGTGAGCGCCCCCGCGAGGCACGCCGCCGCCGGATGCAACCCGCGCCGCGCCGCCCACAAATTCATAAAAGCTCCGAGCAAAAATACGTGAAGTGCGATGCTCCAATTGATGGCCACTGGCAGCGGCAGGATGAGGAACAGCCAGTTCGGCGGATAAAGCAACGCCCCCTGAAACCCGCCAAAATACGGAGCGCCGGAATAGACGTGCGGGTTCCAAAGCGCGAGATGACCTTTTGCAAGCTCGCCGAAACCAAACTGACGCCATCCGATGAACTGGGAGAACAAATCGGTCGTCTGGTTTCCCAAAACGGTCGTCCTGCCTGCAAAAAGCGCATCGAAGAACATAACCACCGTAAGTGTGGCGAGAACGGCGCTGGTCTGGAGAAACGGGCGCGGCGGATGGCGTGGCATGAGTTCGAGCGGGTTTAGTGCGTTGATCGGTCGAATGAACTCTCTCCAAACTTCGCGATGCCGAAACGACGATACCGCCGCCGGTTTTCCCAAATCGATCGTGAGCCGGTTCGGGACTTCAATGGCACAGCGCTGTCGAGCGAGGGGTTACCCAGTCAAGGCCGAGGAAACGGAGACCGCACGCTGAGTGCAAGATTCAATTTTTGACTTCAAAATCCCGGGCGCGCAAAACGACGTGGTTCTCACGCGACGAATATGCTTTTTTTTAAATCCGCTGGTCGCCGTGGCGCGCAAACCCGCGGTGGCTGCCGAGGTTTCCTCTGTCCTTCACTTCATTCATGCCCGCCCAAATTGATCGCTGCCGCATCTGCGGAAACTCCGAGCTGGTTTCGATTCTCCATCTCGGAAATCAGTCGTTGACGGGCGTATTTCCGCGCAGCGCCGACGAACAAATCACCAGTGGTCCGTTGGAATTGGTCAAGTGCCACGGCGCATCCGCCTGCCATCTAGTGCAGTTGCGGCACTCTTACGACTCGTCGGAACTGTATGGCGCAAGCTACGGATACCGCTCGTCACTGAACCGCTCAATGGTGGAGCACCTCCGGTCAAAAGTTGACGACTTGCTGGTCAAGTATCCTGTGCGCGAAGGCGATCTCGTGCTCGACATCGGAAGCAACGATGGAACGCTCCTTTCTTTTTACCCGGAAAATCTCACGCGTGTCGGAATGGATCCGACCTCGGCGAAGTTCCGGCATTTTTACGAGCCGGGCATCGAAGCGATCGCGGATTTTTTCTCGGTGAAGTCCTTTCGAGCACGGTTCGGCAGCCGGAAAGCGAGCATCGTCACCTCGATCGCGATGTTCTATGACCTAGAACAGCCCGCCGCGTTCGTCGAGGAAATCGCGGGGATTTTAGCCGACGACGGCGTGTGGCATTTCGAGCAGAGCTACATGCCGACTATGCTAGCGCATAATGCGTACGATACCGTGTGCCACGAGCACTTAGAGTATTACGCCTTGAAACAAATCGCGTGGATGACCGACCGGTGCGGGTTGCAGATTCTTGACGTGGAGCTGAACGAAGTGAATGGCGGAAGCTTCGCCGTCACCGTCGCAAGGGCTGGCTCCCGCCACAAGTCGAATACCGTTGCGATCACACATATGCTCGACACCGAACGCGCAGCCGGTTTCGACACGCTGTCACCTTACGAAGCCTTTCGCACGCGCGTCTTCGCCCACCGGGCCGAGCTCACTGCATTATTCGCCCGACTCGCAGCGGAAGGAGCAACCATCCTTGGCTACGGCGCATCGACAAAAGGCAATGTCATCCTGCAGTTTTGCGGATTCACGCGGGTGCAGATTCCGTTCATCGCCGAAGTCAACCCGGACAAGTTTGGATCGTACACGCCAGGAACGCTTCTTCCGATCATATCCGAGGCCGAGGCACACATCCTGAAGCCGAATTATTTTTTGGTGTTGCCGTGGCATTTTAAGGAAAACCTCCTCAATCGCGAAGCCACGTTTTTGGCGGGTGGGGGAAGGATGATCTTCCCGCTGCCCGAGATCGAGATCATCGGATGAAGCGCGCCATCGTTGTTGGAAGCTCGGGACAGGATGGGCGCATTCTTTCTAAAATGTTGCGTGGAACCGGCGGCGCTGTGCTCGGCATCACGCGCTACGGGATCGAAACCACGGAGCCATTGGCCCGGACCACGGTGGATATCGGGAACGCGGAGCAAGTGGCGTCGACGGTGCTAGCATGGCAACCCGACGAGATTTACTACCTCGCCGCGTTTCATCATTCCTCGCAAGAGCGCGCAGTAACTGGACCGGCAGCCTTGCTGCGCCGCAGTTTTGACGTGCACGTGGCCGGCGCCGTCCACTTTCTCGAAGCCCTTCGAATACATGCGCCAAACGCACGCTTTTTCTATGCCGCTTCGTCCCTAGTGTTCGGCTCTGCGTCAGGAGAACGGCAAACTGAGCAGACGCCCTTGAACCCCATGTGCACCTACGGAATCACGAAAGCGGCCGGGATTCAGGTCTGCCGTCTTTATAGACGCGAGCACGGCATCTTTGCGTCATGTGGCATCCTTTACAACCACGAATCCGAGCATCGCCAACCCAAATTCCTCTCTCAGAAAGTCATCCGTGGGGCACTTGCTATTTCGCGCGGGGAGCAACAGCAATTGGTGCTCGGCGACTTGGACGCTCGGATCGACTGGGGATATGCCGCCGATTATGTTGAGGCAATGCAGCGCGTCCTAGCCCTCGAAAAGCCGGACGACTTCATTATTGCCACGGGCGAGTCACATAGCGTGCAGGAGTTTGTCGAGATTGTATTCCAAAAACTTGGCCTCGACTGGCGCAGGCATGTCATCGAAAACCCAGAAGTGCTGACGCGCCGCCCCGCCCATCGGATCGGCGATGCTTCGAAGTTGCACGCCGTCGCCGGCTGGCAGCCTAGCGTGACCTTTCAAAAAATGATCGAGCTGCTTCTGGATGCCGCTTGCTCCAATGCCGCGCAACGTCATGCCGCTTAAAACGCTCATCTTCATCCCAACCTTTGACGAGCGGGAGAACGCTACGCGTATGTGCGAGGAAATCCACAAACTCGGACTCGATGCCGACGTGCTCTTCGTGGACGACAACTCGCCCGACGGTACCGGCCGGTTACTGGAAGAGCTAAGGCCACGCTTCCCGCGTCTGATCGTCCACCATCGCTCCGGCAAGCTCGGCATCGGCAGCGCGCACGCTGAATCTATCCTATGGGCCTATGAGCAAGGCTATAGCTTGCTGGTGACGATGGACTGCGACTTTACTCATTCCCCCGCTGACATCCCAGCGATGATCGCGGCGACCGATGAGCATGACCTCGCAGTAGGTTCGCGCTGGCTGACCAGACACAGCCTGCCCGGCTGGAACTTATTTCGACGGTGCCTAACGCGACTGGGTCATCTTCTCACCACTAATCTTCTAGGTGTCACTCAAGACGCCAGCGGCGCTTTCCGCGGCTATCGTTTGGACAAGATTCCGCGCAAAACATTCTCGCTCATTAAGTCACGCGATTATTCCTTCTTCTTTGAAAGCCTGTTTATTTTCAATCTGAACGGCTTTTCGATTGAGGAAGTTCCCATCATTCTACCCGCGCGCACTTACGGCCACTCCAAGATGAGCAGCGCCGCCGCATTCCGAAGTGCCATCTATATCTTTGAGTTAGCCGTTGTTTGCCTCTTAAAACCCGAGCAATTCCTAGTCGAAAAAGCACAGCCTCAAATTGAGCCGGGAGTTACTGATCCGCAGGATTGGGACACCTATTGGAAACATCAGACCGGCAGTGGAGCCATTTATGCCATGATAGCCGGCATTTATCGCCGTGTAATTATCAAACGTAATCTCAACCGTGTGGTCTTCAACGAATTCCCCACTGGATCCGAACTGCTTCACGTCGGATGCGGGAGCGGACAGGTGGATGTGGATTTGCAGAACGCGATGCGCCTGACGGCGCTCGATATTTCGCCCGAAGCACTAAGGCGTTATTCCCGCAACAACCCGCGCGTCGCGCTGGTAAAACATGGCAGCGTATTCGCGCTGCCATTCCGGGATGGCAGCTTCGACGGCGTCTATAATTTAGGTCTCGTCGAACACTTCACTGAGGACGAAATAACCCAAATGCTCGCGGAATTCCGCCGAGTCTTAAGGCCCGGTGGCAAGCTCATCATCTTCTGGCCGCATGTGCGCGCGACCAGTGTTCTCGTATTAAATAGCGCGCACTTCATTTTGAACCGCATCGCGAAAAGAAACACCCGGCTGCATCCGCCGGAGATTACGCTTTGCCATGGCGAAAGTCATGCGTGCGAGTTGCTGGCGCGCGCCGGATTGAAGCTGCAGAGCTATGAGTTCGGCGCACGCGATTTCTTCGTGCAATCCATCGTCGTGGCGGTAGGGGGCCTGTTCACCAAGCTGTTCAGCGCTTCGCTCGAGGTCCTGAAGTTCCTGGCGTCGGGCTTGAAGGCGACGGTCGACTCGCTGCTCAAGTGGCTCATCGACACCGTGGGCATGGTGCTCACGGGGCTGGGAGACTCCAAGATCTTCCGCGTCGTCGTGCACCTCGTTCAGGTGCTCCCGGCGATCTTGCCGCCTCTGGTCCTCCTGGTCAGCAAGGCGACGATCGATCCCACGGACCTCCAGAAGGCCGCGATGACGAGCTTCGCGGCCTTCTGGAGGTCCGTGGGATCGATCGTCGCCT
>JANXWU010000537.1 GCA_025350985.1 Spartobacteria bacterium
AAGCGATTGGCTTCCAAGTATAAGGTCAGCACCCTCGTAACCGCACGCAGGGCGAGAGACTTCGACCTGATTCAAGAGGCTGAGTTCAAGGACGTGTATGAACAAGAATTGAGGCGATATTTCGAGAGCCAGCCAAAGCCAAAGCCGGACGCCGAGCAGCATGGAGACTTTCACAACACCTTGCGGGCCCGTGCGGGCGGCACTTTTTGCAATGCTTTAATTGCAAGCACGCTTACCGGCGAAACCACTTACAAGCAAGCCTTCCATCTCCTAGGGGTGAAGAGCACAAGTTCCTTTGAAAGTTTTGCTAGGGCAAAATTTCCCCATCTTCTAAAGTGAGATACATCCTCGATAGCGATACGCTCATTCGGGCAAAAAACGACTTCTATAGTTTTGAAACAGTTCCGGGGTTTTGGACGTGGCTGACGAAGCAAAACGAAGACAAGGTCATCTACAGTTGCTCCTGTATTCGCAAGGAACTCCTAAATGGCGAAGGCGACAATCTCCGCAACTGGGCGAAAAATAACGGCGACTTTTTTCTTTCGGAGGATAACTCGACCGCGAAGAGCTACGAGCAAATTGTTAAATGGGTGCATGGCAACGCACAGTTCAGCGAGGCCGCTAAGCAGGAATTTTTTCGGGGTGCCGATCCCACTCTGATTGCGCACGCCCACGCTCACAATTTCACCTTGGTAACTTTTGAAGTGGACGCCCCGGCAGCCAAATCCAAAGTCCCTCTTCCAACTGTAGCCAAGCAGTTCGGAGTAATTCCAATAAACCTCTTCCATCTCACCAAGATGCTCAAGGCGAGCCTTGGATAGTGGAGACGGCGGGGATCGAACCCGCATCTCGCGGCTTAGAGGAGCCCTCCACACGGAAGGGCTCTTCAAAGCCGGCGCTCTACCGTTGAGCTACGTCCCCGAAGCAATTTCACCTTTCGGGCAATTCTCCCTCAAAGTCAAATTAGGACACTACCGATTCTTGGGTGGGGCTCAGTTAAAAAAACGCGGGTCATTCTGAGCGCAGGCTTGGCGGAGTCGAAGACAGGTCAGAACAAGGACAGTTGATTCGTCGGGACGCGAAAGGCGGCGGCGGAAAGCTCAACGCGCTCCTCGGCAAAACCAGCTTTCCGTTTCGCCACCGCGAACATCGCCGCCATTTGCTCCGCAAAAAATCCCTCGCCCCGCATCCTTGTGCCAAAGCGCGCGTCGTAAAGTTTCCCGCCGCGCATCGAGCGGACGCGACCGAGAATTTTTTCCTTTTGCCCCGGTGCGTGTTCTTCCAACCAGCGCTCGAATAGCGGCGACACCGCCCCCGGCAATCGCAACGGAACCATGCCGGCGCCGGTCGCGCCAGCCTTCGCCGCGGCGGTGAGGACGGCGATCATTTCGTGGTCGTTCAAGCCCGGAATGCAGGGCGCAAACATCACGCGCACCGGCACTCCCGCCGCCGCTAATTCCTGAATCGCCGCCAGCCGTCGCGCAGGCGGCGACGCGCGGGGTTCGAGCTTTTTGGCCAGATCGCCATCGAGCGTCGTGATCGAAATATTCACCGCCGCGCCATTCCATTTCGCCATCGCGCCAAGCACGTCCGCGTCGCGCGTGACGAGGTGATTTTTCGTGATGAGCGCGACGGGGTTGCGAAATTCCGCGAGCACTTCCAGGCAGCCGCGCGTGATTTTCAGACGGCGCTCGATCGGTTGATAGCAGTCGGTCACGCCGCTCATCACCAGAGTTTGCGGTTCCCATTTTTTCGCGGAAAGCTCGCGCCGGAGAAGTTCCGGCGCGTTTTCTTTGACGACGATTTTCGTTTCAAAATCCAAGCCCGCGGAGAAGCCAAGGTACTCGTGGAAAGGCCGCGCGAAGCAGTAGGCGCAGCCGTGCTCGCAGCCGCGGTACGGGTTGACGCTCACCTCAAAGCCGACGTCGGGACTGTGGTTCCGCGTGATGACCGACTGCGAATCGTCTCGCAAAAACTGCGTGCGCAAAGGACGGGGTTCGTCGTCGGGGGAAAGTTCCGCCTCCGGGTCTTCGACAAACTCCAAATGATCGAAACGGTTTTTTGGATTGTAAACCGCGCCACGGGCGGGCGCAGGGCTTGTGTTCATATGAACACTAATCGGACCGGATCGTTTCCGAGTCAATCTGGGCGGATATTTGCTGACTGATGGAAAAATAGCGGGCCGTCGTTCTGTCTCTTACCGCCTGAAATAATCCGGCTAGTTTCCCGCCTTCCACTTGATGTTGCAGCCGATGCTTGGCCGCTGATTTGGATCCACGGGCAAACCGGCGAGCACCGCGTCGAGCGCCGCCCGCAAGTCACGCCCGTCCGGCTCCGCGCCGCCCGGTCGCGTGCGGTCGAGCTGGCCGCGATACGCGAGTTTTCGCAGCCGGTCGAAGAGGAAAAAATCCGGCGTGCAGGCCGCAATGTAGCTTTTGGCGACCGATTGCGTCTCGTCGAAGAGAACTGGAAAAGTGAACCCGGCCTCGCGTGCGAACTTCCCCGACGGCTCCGGCGCGTCCTGCGGATATGCCGCGGCGTCATTCGAGGTGATGGCGACCATGCCCACGCCACGTCCGGCATAATCCCGCCCCAGCCGCGACAATTCCTCCTGGACGTGGTGGACATACGGGCAGTGCGCGCACAGAAAAATCACTAGCATGGCTTTCTCCGCAGAGAAATCCTGAAGCGAAACGGTGCGATCAGTCAGCACTTCGGGCAGTGAGAAATCCGGCGCGACGGTGCCGAGCGGGAGCATGGTGGAAAGGGTTTCAGACATGGACGGAAGGTAGCGCGAAACCGTTCCGGCTCAATGTCCCGCCACCGGCCGTTTCCTCCGACAGCGCAAGTTTTTTGAAAAAAGACCGAAAACCTGGATTTCTCAAACGTCTCTATTGTGGGGCGGAAAAGCGACGCGTCGGGGGAGGTGGGAGAATGGAGCCCCCGACGCTTCGCAGGGTTGGTGAGGACGGAAAGAAATGAGTGCGGTGCCTGCCTCAGCCCTGTGAAGTATTCACAAACCAAATGCGGAGTTTGGCGTGGATGGCCGGCGGAAGAGTCGATATAACACAGCAAGATGTCGTCACGTTCCTTGATCCTGCCCGACGAGAGGTTTGCGGCTTTGCTCCCGGCTTTGGACGAGCGCGTGCGGGTCGCTGCGCGCTCGCTAGACGCGAAGAATTTTGCGGACTACCTCGACACGCCGGAGCGGCTGATTTTAGGACAAAGTTTCACCGCCGCGGGTGCGCATGAGGGCACGCTTTGGCTTGCCGACACCGCGCGCGAGCACCTCGTCGCTGCCTATAATTCCGGGCCGCGCGCGGCGGAAATCGCCGGTTGTTTTGGGCAAAGCCTGCGCTCGGGAATGATCAGCCTGGTCTTCGCAAGCGAGCAGCCGATTTGTGAAAACGCCGTTTACAAAAATGCAAACCAGGATACCGCGCTCGATGAAAAGCTCGGCGTGCTGACGGTGGCGATGATGGCGGTGCCGTTTTATTTTGCGCGAGAGCGGCGCGGCGTCGTTTCCTGCGTTCGCCTGCGCGATGCCTGCTCCGTCGAACCCGATCCCCCGCCGTTCACCCCCGCCGATTTGCACGCGCTGCAATGCGCCGTCGCCGCCGTTTCGCGGTTGATCGACTTTCGGTTGCTGGCCGCTTCCCTGGGATGGGACGAGTCTTGAACACGGGAGAAAGCTGGATCGACCTCGGGCAGGCGCGCGAGGCTCTTGTGCGTGGCACGGGGCGCGGGATTCGCATCGCGGTGCTCGACTCGGGGATTGAAACGAGTCATCCGACGCTGGGCGGTCTCGCCTTGTGCGACGATCTCGCGATCGTGAGCGACGGCGTCCAACTGGTCGTCCAGCCCGGCGGCGGCCGCGACGTTTTCGGCCACGGCACGGCCATCGCGGGCATTCTGCGCACGGTCGCGCCCGATGTGGAAATCAGCAGCATCCGCGTGCTGGGCGACGGGCTGGTGTCGCGGACGGCGATCATCCGCGAAGGCGCGCGGCAGGCGCTGGATCGCGGCTGCCACATCCTCAATTGTAGCTTTGGCTGCGGCATGCCCGATCACGTTCTGCAATACAAGTGCTGGGTGGACGAAGCGTATTTGCAGAAAGTCCACGTCGTCGCGGCCTGCCACAATGGCGACTGCAACAAGCAGGAATGGCCAGCGCACTTCTCCTCGGTGATCAGTGTCGATATGGCCGATGCGCCGGGCGACGCGCTCTTTTATCGCGGCGGCAGCTTGGTCGAGTTTCTGGCTCACGGCGTCAATGTCCCGGTGCCGTGGCGGGATGGCGCGACGAAGAATATTACCGGCAGTAGTTTCGCCGCAGCGCGCGTCTCCGGCCTGCTGGCGCGGCTGCTTTCCGGCGTGCCGGATTTATCCCCGCTTCAGGCGAAAGCTCTGCTGCAACACCTCGCGGGCCCGTGGCCGGAGACGTGATTCCGCACACCGCTCAATAACCCAGCGTCGCACCCTCTTGACGGCGCTGTTCTCTCACCCGGTCCGCCACCCAGTCCACCCACTGCGGCTCCGCGCGTAGGAGGATGCAGATGGCGTCGATTTCCGTCTTCACGCAATTACCGGCGACAAACCGTTCCAGCCGCTCCCGCAATTCCAACGGCGGCGGCTCCTGCACCGCATGGCCCACGACCTCCGGCTCCACCTGCTCCAGAAAATCCATCAAAGTTTTGAATTCGTTCATCGGGTATCCCTTCAAAATAGAGACGTTTGAGATTTGCAAAATTGCAGGATTTTTTCAGGAAGTGGAAACTTTTCGGCGGAGCCAAGTGCCCGCCCAGCCTGATTGGACGGGCTTGCGACTGGGCCGAATGAAAAGCTTTTTCGTATTCTTCGGAGTTCTTTCCGTCCCGGATTTTGGTTTGGGTTTTTCATAAAAACGAAAACCCGGCCGCGCTGCACAGTTCGAGAAAGTCCCGCCAGCCCACCTCCAGCCACGGATCGGCGAGGCGCATCGCGAGCGCGGTCTGTGCCGCGATATGCTCCATCGTGGCGTTGGAAATGCGACACACCGTCGGCCCCGAGCATC
>JANXWU010000015.1 GCA_025350985.1 Spartobacteria bacterium
GATGGCAAGGTGATAATGACGCTCGACACCAAGTCGCCCGAGACGGCGAACAACCCCGCTTTCGCCGCCCTGACGAAGCTCATCGGCGTGAAGTTGAAATACTTCACCAACCCGGATGGCTCGGTGGACAAGATGGAAGGTTTTGAAGAGTTACTCGCGACGGCGGGCGCGGGCTCGCCACCGCAAGTGCAGCAAATGCTCAAGGACCTGCTGGGCAGCAAAAACATGAACCAAATCGCGACGTTCGGAAATCAACTGCCACCCAAACCCGTGATCAGCGGCGAGAGCTGGGACAAGGAAATCCAACTGCCGATGGGACCGATGGGCACGTTTTCGATTAGCACCAAAATCACCTACAAGGGTTTGGAAAAACACGGCGACGTGGACTGCGCGCTCCTGGAAACCGACGGAGCCATGTCAAGCAAAGCCAGTGACAAACCGGGTTTGATGGGCGTGACGATGACTTTCGACTCGGGTAAAATGGCCGGCAAAACGTGGTTCGACGCGGCGCACGGATATCCGGTGGAGACGACGCTGCGGCAGGAGTTCACCTTGAAAATGGAGATACCGCAGGGCGCGGACAAGGAAAAGCTCCAGATGACGATGCCGATGGTGCAGAATATTTCGATGAAGCTGGTCGAGGTCACGCCGCTGAAATAAGGCGGCGCGGGGGATTGATCAGCAGCGTGAGCGCTGCCCCGACGACCAGCAGCCCGCCGGCGGTGATGAAGGAAATCTGAAAGCTGCCCCCGGCGTTGGCCGTGAGCGTCTGCTGAACTCTCGGAAATACAAACCCGCCGACGCCCCACGCCGTAAAGAGCACGCCATAGTTGATGCCGAAACATTTCAGCCCCCAAAAATCCTTCGTGAACGACGGGAAGAGCGCGAGATTCGCGCCATAGTTAAAACCGATGAGCGAGGCGAGGAGCACGATGAGGATCGCGGCGACACCTTTCCCCCCTGTCACTGGAATGGCGGCAAACATCAGTGCCGCCTGAATCATCAGCACCAGCATCAGCGTCCAACGGCGTCCGATTTTATCCGACAAAATCCCCGCGACGACGCGGCCGCCCGCGTTGCCGATGGCCATGACCGCGACCGCGACGAAGGCGTGTTCGCCCATGCTTTTTTTCGCCATGCCACTGACGCTGCCGATGACCATCAGGCCCGCGCCGGCGCCGATGCAGTAAATCACCCACAGCAAATAAAATTGCGGGCTGCGGACCATTTCCGCAGGGGTGAAGCTCGGTGCCGCCTGCTTGGAGGCAGATGAATCCTGCGGCGCGGCGACAAAGCCCGGCGGCGGATTTTTCAACATTTGCGCGAGTCCGCAGACGATGAGGAAAAAAGCACCGCCGAAAAAAAGCATCGATGTTTTCAGTCCGATCGCCGCCAGCAAATACTGCGAGGTCGGAGCCAGATAAACCGGTGCCAGCCCGAAGCCGGCGACGACCACCCCGGCGATCAGGCCGGTCTTTTGAGGCGGAAACCACTTGAGCGCGGGCGGCGTCGCGGAGCCGTAGCCAAAGCCCAGACCCAGCCCCACCAGCACGCCGAATCCGATCAACCAGACGGCATACGAGTTGGTGGTGGAAATTAAAACCAGACCCCCAGCCACCAGCGCGCCGCCGATGGAGGCGGTGAGGCGCGGGCCAAACCGATCCTGGCAGCGTCCGGCGACAATCATCGCAAAAGCGAAGACGAGACAGCAAAGCGCGTACGGGTCGTTCAGTTGGCTGCCCTTCCAGCCGAACTCCTTTTCGATGGCTCCCTTGAACGTGCTCCAGGTGTAGAGCACGCCCAGCGCGAGATTAATGCCCAGCCCGGCGAAGGCGACTTGCCAGCCGCGATTTTTTACCGGCAATGTGGAGGCGCTTTCAGTCAGCATCGGCGGACGCTAGCAACCGCGTTTCCGCCCAACAAGATTTTCCCGTCGCCGTTACTTTCCGACCGCCTTCGCAACCGCCGCATCGAGCGCTTCGCCCCGCACGTTCTTCGCGATGATCTTCCCTTCCTTGTCCAGCAGGTAGGTGGCTGGGATCGAGTTGATCCCGTACTTCTGTCCGAGCTTGCTCTGCCAGCCCAGCCCGTCGAAATACTGCGCCCACGGCATCTTCTTCTCCGCGATGAAACTGGTCAGCTTGCCTTTGTCTTGGTCGAGCGAAATGCCGATGACTTCAAAGCCTTCGCCGTGATGTTTCTCGTAAGTTTTGAGCACGTTCGGCAGCTCGCCCACGCACGGTCCGCACCACGTCGCCCAGAAATCAATCAGGACAATCTTGCCCTTGAAATTCGCGATCGAGAGCGGCTTGCCGTTCAAGTCTTTTTCGTCGAAATCGGGAAACACTTTGCCGACCGCCAGCTCCTTCTGGACTTTGTTGGCATCCGCCTGCTTCGCGATGGAAGCGATCACCTTGTCCGCATTCTTTCCCGCCTGAGTCTCGGGATAATCGGCCTTCACCTGCTTCACGATTTCCGCGCCCTTCTCCGAGTCCTCGAAAATCTGGACGTAGAGCATCGCCTTCATGAAAAGAATCTGCGCCACGTCGTCCGTCTTCTCGCCCTGGTGCGTGGCGAGGGTGGTGTCGAAAGCCTTCAATTCATCCGCCAGATCCTTCTCGGTATTCTTGCCTTCCTTCAGCTTGCCTTGCACTTTTCCGATCAACTCTTGCAGCTCCGTTTTCGCCTTTGAAGGTGCCGGTTCCGACGGCGTCCCGGCTTTGGGCGCAGCCTTTTCTGCCTCGGCAGCACGGATGAGTGGGGTGGAAAAAAGAGACACAGTCGCGAGCGCGACGACGAAGGTTTTCATGCGCCCAAAAAAGCACTCGGGCACGGCAGCGGCAAGGCATTTCATTTTCCCGCGCCGGGTTCTACCGGAACTGCCGGTAAAACATCACCGCCGAAATTCCGAAGCCGATGGCGCTGATGATCTGGCGCACGCGCGGCTGCGGAATCTGCTGGGAAAAGTGCGCGCCCACAAAATATCCCGCGAGCGCGCCGGCAGTCATCACGCCCGTTTTCGGCCAGTCGATCAGTCCGGCGAAAATGAAATAACCGGCCGCGACGAAATTGATCAGCGTGCCCAGGACGGTCTTGAGCGCGTTCATTTCGTGGATGTCCGAGAGGCCGAGAAACCCCAGGGAAGCGAGCATGAGAATGCCGATGCCAGCGCCGAAATATCCGCCGTAAAGCGCGACGAAAAATTGGAACACGATGGCGATCCAAACGCGGTGGGGCCGCGTCGTGGCGTGGGATTTTTCCGCCGCGCTGGCAAAGCGCCGGAACACGCCCTGCGCCAGAAAAACGACCGTCGCGAACAACAAAAGAAACGGCACCATTTTCATGAAAAACTTTTCGTCCGTGCGCGTGAGCAGAACGCTGCCAAGCAGACCTCCGACCACACTGACCACCGCGAAGCGCGCGAGCCACGGCTGCACCGCCGCGAGGTGCCGCCGATAGCCGAACACGCTGCCCGCCGTGCCGAGCATCAACGCGAGAGTGCTGGTCGCATTCGCGGTGAGCGCGGGCGTGCCGGCGAAAAGCAGCACCGGAAACGTGAGCAGCGTGCCACCCCCGGCGAGCGCGTTCATTACGCCGGCGGCTGCGGCCACGCCGGCGAGCGTGGAGATTTCCGTCACGTTCATTTCGCCGGAGAAGTTCCGCAAACGGAGACCCAACACAATTTGAATTCCACTCGCCGACTCTGGCGAAACGGGCTACCAGAAACGCCGTGCATCCACCTCCCGAGCCGCGCCGCATTGTCATCGCGGGCGGAGGCGCGGCGGGATTTTTCGCCGCCATCACCTGCGCGGAAACACGGCGGGACGCGGAAGTTTTTCTCCTGGAAAAAAGCGCGCGCGTGCTCGCGAAAGTCCGCGTCTCCGGCGGTGGTCGCTGCAATGTCACGCACGCCTGTTTCGATCCGCGCCTGCTCGCGTCCGCCTATCCGCGCGGCGGGCGCGCGCTCATCGGCGCGTTCCATCGCTT
>JANXWU010000069.1 GCA_025350985.1 Spartobacteria bacterium
GGCGCGAATCGCCTCGGCGCGAGCGCGCTCATGCAGGGCCTCGCCGACGGCTACTTCGTCATCCCGACGACAATCGCGAACTACCTCGCGACGCAAGACCCTGGCAAGCGCCCGAAGACGGATCACGCCGAGTTCAAAAAAGCCGAGGGTGAAGTCGCCGAGCGGACGCGAACATTCCTGTCGATCAAAGGCCGTCGTACCGTCGATTCATTTCATCGCGAACTCGGCCTATTGATGTGGGACTTGTGCGGCATGGCGCGCACGGAAAAAAGTTTGCAGCGCGCGCTCAACCGCATCCCGACGCTGCGCGAGGAGTTTTGGAAAAACGTGAACGTCCCCGGCTCGGCGGAATCGCTCAACAGCGCGCTCGAAAAAGCCGGACGCGTCGCCGATTTCATGGAGTTCGGCGAGTTGATGTGTCGTGACGCGCTCGAACGTCGCGAGTCGTGCGGCGGCCATTTCCGCGAGGAATTTCAATACACGTCGAAGGACGACGAAGTCCGCGGCGGCAAGGTTTGCGAAGGCGACGTGAAGCGCGATGACGAAAACTTCCAACACGTCGCCGCGTGGGAATCGACCGGCGACCCGAGCAAACCGACGCGCCAGATCGAGCCGCTGAATTTTGAAACCGTGCATCCGGCAGTGCGAAGCTACCGCTAAAATTCATCCACAGATTTTTCAGATGAACACAGATTCTTCGAAACAGTTTTTGAAAACCCAATCTGTGTAAATCTGTGAAATCTGTGGATAACATTTCATGAACTTCCATCTCAAAGTCTGGCGTCAAAAGGACGCGAAATCGCCCGGCAAAATCCAGGACATCGAAGCCACGAATATTCCCGCCGATGCCTCGTTCCTCGAGATGCTGGACATCGTGAACGAGAACCTGATGGACAAAGGCGAGGAACCGATTGCGTTCGATCACGACTGTCGCGAAGGCATTTGCGGGACCTGCTCGCTGACGATCAACGGCGTTGCGCACGGCCCGAGCGAGACGACGACCTGCCAGCTTTTCATGCGAAAATACAAGGACGGCGACACGATTTTTATCGAGCCATTCCGCGCCAAAGCATTTCCAATCGTGCGCGATCTCGTCGTGGATCGCGCGGCGTTCGACCGCATCCAGCAGGCCGGCGGATTCATCACCGCGCGCGCCGGCTCCGCACAGGACGCGAACAATCTGCTCATCGGAAAAGTCGATGCCGACGCGGCGATGGAAGCTGCGGCGTGCATCGGTTGCGGCGCGTGCGTGGCGGCGTGTCCGAATGCCAGCGCGATGCTATTCGTCGGCGCGAAAGTTTCCCATCTCGCGCTGCTGCCGCAAGGCCAGCCCGAGCGCACCCGCCGCGTCCGCGCGATGGTGAAACAGATGGACGCGGAAGGCTTCGGCAACTGCTCAAATCACTACGAGTGCGAAGCCGTCTGCCCCGCCGAAATCAGCGTCCAGTGGATCGCGAAAATGAACCGCGAATACTCTGTCGCGACGGTGAAAGAAAGCGTGAGCTAGACTGGCGAATCAGATCGCCGCTGCGATTGCGTCGCCCATTTCGGCGGTGCCAACTTTGCGTGTGCCTTCGGAGGAAATGTCGCCTGTCCGATAGCCTGCGGCGATGACGCTGCGCACCGCGCGCTCGATGGCGTTCGCAGCGTCGGTTTGGCCGAGAGCGTAGCGCAGCAGCATCGACGCGGAGAGAATTTGCGCGATGGGATTGGCGATGCCTTTGCCCGCGATGTCCGGCGCAGTCCCGCCCGCCGGCTCAAATAAACCGAAACGCCCCGACGGCGTTTCCTTCACGCCCAGGCTCGCACTCGCGAGCATTCCCAGCGAGCCCGTGATCATCGCCAGCTCGTCGCTGAGGATATCTCCGAACAAATTCTCCGCGAGCACAACATCGAACTGTTTGGGGTTTTTCACGAGCTGCATCGCCGCATTATCGACGTAGAGATGGTTTAGCGTGACCTCGGAATATTCCGTCGCGATTTCGGTGACCGTCTTCCGCCACAGCACGCCATTTTCCAGCACGTTGGCCTTGTCGATGGAGGTAACCATTTTGCGCCGTCCGCGCGCCGCTCCGAACGCAATGTGCGCGATGCGTTCGATCTCGGATTTTTTGTAAACCATCGTGTCGGTCGCGATCGTTTCGCCGTTCTCGACACGCGTGTTTTTCGGCTGGCCAAAATAAAGTCCGCCGGTGAGTTCGCGCACGCAGAGCACGTCGAAGCCACCTTCGACGATGGCCGGTTTCAGCGGCGAGGCGTGCGTGAGTTCGGCAAAGCAAACCGCGGGGCGGAGGTTCGCGAACAGCCCGAAATGTTTCCGCAACGGCAACAGTGCGGCCCGTTCCGGCTGCTCGTCCGGCGGCAGCGTTTCCCACTTCGGCCCCCCGACCGAACCGAACAGAATCGCGTCGGAAGCCTCGCACGTCCGCAGCGTTTTTTCCGGCAGCGCTTTGCCATCGGCATCAATGGCCGCGCCCCCGACGCGGCATTCGCTGAGAATGAACTCGAACCTGAATTTATGCTCGACGACCGCGAGGACTTTCCTCGCTTCGGCCATCACTTCGGGGCCGATGCCGTCACCGGGCAGGACTGCAATTTTGAAGGGCATGCGAGTGGTGGAGTTTTGGAGTGGCGAAGTATTGGTTGAAGACGCTCGGCGTTCAACCCATTCCTCAACCCTTCCGACACTCCATCTCTCCACCTACCGCTCGCGTTCGGTGGTCGTGACTTTGTATTTCACCGCTTGTTCCGGCGCGGCCGGCACGCCGGGTTTCGGATAATCGGCGGCAACCTGGCGATGCGAAGTCGGCACGAGCCGGATGGCTCCCTTGGCATTGTTGCGCCAGCCGTTCGGGTCGGCAAATTCCTCGCCGCTGTGATGCAGACCGCTGACCTGGTCTTCGAGGCCAGTGCCATAGTGCTGCTTGATGATCGTGGGCGTGACGAAGACGAGCAGGTTGCGCTTGGTGCGAGCGTTGATGCGCTCCTGAAAAAGATGACCGATGATGGGAATGTCACCGGCGATGGGAACTTTGGTGCGCGCCTTGTTCACCTCATCCTGGAGCAAACCGCCAATCGCCAGCGTGTCGCCACTCTTGATCAACACATTTGACTCAAGCGTGCGCTTGTCGATGACCGGACTGCTCACCGCTGCTCCGGCAAAAGTAAAGGTCGCGTCGCCGACTTTGTTACTGATTTCCGGCTTCACGCTCATCGTCACGAAGTCGTCCTTGTTGATCGAAGGGGTGACATCGAGCGTGTTACCAAATTCCTTGTCTTGGAAACCGCTGAACACGGCGGTCGCGGTCTGCTCGTTGAAATTAAGCGTCGGCACCGGCTGGTTGCGGATGATCTTGATCGTGGCCTTCATGTTGTTGGCCGTGACGACACGCGGATTGGCGAGAAATTCCGCGTCGCTGTCTTCGTTGAGCATGCGCAGCGTGAGCGACATTTGCGGCACGGAGAGGATGGCGAACTGTCCGAAGAGGGCGTTGAGCGCACCCGCGCCACTTCCTTTCAAAAGAAAATCACCCGCCTTACCGAAGAGCGTTGACCCTCCCTTGAGATCACCCGCGGAGGTGGAGACGTTGGCGTTGGAAGGTGTGCTGCCGGGCGAGCCGCCGGAGTTGGCGTTGGTCACCGTGCTGTTGCCCACTCCGAGTCCACCGTATTTGAAAGTCTGCGGGGCACCGGAACCGCCGACGACGCCCGCCCAATTGATGCCGTAACTTTGTTTCGGATTCGCGGTCACTTCCACCAGTCGCGCCTCGATCATCACCTGCCGCGTCGGCTTGTCCACCGCTTCCAGGAAGAGCGCGATCTTTTCTAGGTTCGACTTCGCCTCTCGGTAGAAAACTGTGTTAGTGCGCTCGTCCGTCTGCGGTGGCGCTTCCTTGGAAAGCAACTGCCCCACGAGCAGCGGCAGCACTTCTTTCGCCTTCGCGTAGCTGAAGGTGTAGCTGCCGCTTTCGGTGGATTCCTTCGCCTTCTCCTCCTGCGTGCGGACAAAATACACGTCGGTGGCTGTGTCGTGATCGAGGAAAAGGTTCGACGATTTGCAGACGGCGTCGAGCACTTGCATCGGCGACTTGTTTTCCAAACGCAGCGTCACCGTGCCGGCCACTTTCGGGCTCACGACGATGCCGATGCCGGCCTGCCGCGCGAGAGTGCGGATGACCGTCCCTACTTCCTCGCCCGAGAAATCGCTAAAGTTGCGGGCGGGCGGAGCCCCGGCACCGAGGGTCAGTGCTGGCGTGCCGTCCGCATTTTTCGCCGTCGGAACCGGCGCGAGCGGCGACTCGACGGCGATCGTGCCGGGCGCGGAGATCTGCGGTGGCACCGGCGTGGCGGCAGTCGGCGGAATGATCGGCGGGTCAATCGGAGCCGGTTGCTCGCTTTGGGCAAACGCGCCGAGCGAGGCAAACAGCACGGTGGCGCAGGCGGTGGTGAAGGAAGTGGACATTGTGGTCATGGGCTTTCTTGGAGTTCGTCAGCGTAAAAGCAGAAAGCAGACCACGGCCCTCAAAGTGCCAATAACTCCGGCCCGGCGTCGCAAGATTGCGAATCAAACCGCCCGCGCGCCACCGCCTCGAGTGCGTTCTATTCTTTCACGACGCGCCGATTGATGGCCCATCACCAGGCGGCGGGACGAACTCTCGCTGGACGAAGGCGAGCGCCTCCTCCCGCGTGGTGAATCCACCTTCCAACTGCCGCGTTTGCACGGCTTCGAGAATTTCGCCGAACTTCGGCCCCGGCTTCCAGCCGAGCGCAATCAGGTCGCGGCCCGTGAGAAGTGGCGGCGGGACCAGCGGCTCGTGCGCGAACTCGTCCTTTTTTTTCAACAGGAACTCCCAATTATCCGTCATCCCGTGGCTGCTCACGCAATCGACTTTGTGCAGCGTCAACTCTTCCTCGAACGTCGGGCGCGCCATGAACCGGCGCAGCTTCGCGGGCCGCATGTTTTGCACGTCCTTGTAAATCATGTGCGTGGCGACCATCTCGACCGTCGCGTCGATTTCCTCTCGGGAAAAGCGGAGCCGTTCCATGATCGCCTGCGTCATGTCCGCGCCGACTTTGTCGTGGCCGCTGAAACGGATGCGCTGCCCCGCTTCGTCGAAGGTAAACGTCGGCGGCTTGCCGATGTCGTGGAAAAGGACGCTGAAAACGAGCGGCACGCTCACTTGCTCGGGCAGCAACTCGATCATGCGGCGCGTATGCACGAACACGTCGCCCTCGGGGTGAAATTGCGGCGGCTGTTCGCAGCCTTTGAGGGCGGCGAT
>JANXWU010000102.1 GCA_025350985.1 Spartobacteria bacterium
CGGGCGGCGGTGCTGGTTGAAAAGGAAAACAGCGTCGATGCGCAAGTAAGTGGCTCGACTTGGAAAGCCGCGCCTGTCGGGGTGGAACTCGCCATTAGCGACAAGCTGCGGACGGGCGAGTTCAGCCGGGCGGCGGTGCGATTCACGGACCTGAGTATGCTGCGTCTCGATGAGCTGACGACCATCGAGATTTCGCCCCCGCTGGCGGCGGACAAAAAGAGAACGCTCGAGGTGAAGCGCGGCGGCACTTATTTCTTCAGTCGCGAGAAAGCGGGAGAATTGCAGATTCGCACCCCCGCGATGAATGGAGCGTTGCGCGGAACGGAGTTCGACGTGCGGGTGGCCGCAAATGGGCGAACGACGATGACGATGTTCGAAGGCGAAGTGGAGATGAGCAACGCGCAGGGGCGTGTGCTATTAAAGAGCGGCGAGCAGGGCGAGGCGGAAATCGGCCAGGCACCGCGCAAGACGGCGGTTATCGCGGCGGTTAATATCATCCAGTGGTGTCTCTATTATCCCGGCGTGATTGATCCAGCGGAACTTGGGCTGGAGGCTAGGGACCAAACTGCGCTGGCGAAATCGCTCGCGGCTTATCGCGCTGGCGATTTGCTGGGTGCGCTCGCTGAGCATCCGCTTAAACGTGCAGGCGCCTCAGTTGAAGCGCGGCTCTATCACGCGGCGGTGATGCTTTCGGTCGGCCAAGTAAACAAGGGGCGCACCGCACTCGCCGGTGTGTCGGCGAACCATCCGGGACGGCGGGCGCTCGAACAGATGATTGCGGCGGTGAAGTTTCAGGAATGGAAGCGCAGCGGCGATCCGCGGACGAGCAGCGAATGGATGGCGGAGTCGTATTATCAGCAATCGCGAAGTCACCTGGAAACCGCACTGCAAGCCGCACGGAAGGCGACGGAACTTTCGCCGGAGTTCGGTTTCGCGTGGGCGCGCGTCGCCGAGTTGGAGTTCTCGTTTGGCCACACCTCGAAGGCGATGAAGGCAAACGAGCGCGCCCTCGAACTCTCACCGCGCAACGCGCAGGCGCACGCGCTACAAGGCTTCTTGCTCAGCGCCGAGAACCGTGTCGGCGCGTCACGACGATCGTTCGACCAAGCTATTGCCCTCGATGGCGCCTTGGGCAATGCGTGGCTCGGGCGCGGCCTGACCCTTATCCGACAGAACCATGAGGCAGAGGGCCGCGACGACTTACAAACCGCCGCCGCGCTGGAACCGAATCGCTCGATTCTTCGCAGCTATCTTGGCAAAGCTTTCAGCCAGGTCGGCATCAACGGAAAAGCCAACCTTGAATTCAAGCGCGCCAAGGAACTCGACCCGCACGATCCCACTCCGTGGCTCTACTCGGCGCTTCAGCGCAAACAGGAGAATCGATACAACGAGGCGGTTGACGACCTTGAGAAGTCGATTGATCTGAATGACCGCCGCCGTGTTTACCGCTCTGGGTTTCTACTTGATCAAGACCGCGCGGTCCGTGGTGCGAACCTCGCGGCAATCTATCTCAACGACGGCATGATCGAGCAGAGCGTGCGGGAAGCTGTGCGCGCCGTGGGCACGGATTACGGAAGCGCCCCGGCACACCTTTTCCTTGCCAATAGCTACAACGCGCTTCGTGATCCGACGCGCATCCTGCTCCGCTATGAGACGGCTTGGTTTAATGAACTGCTGCTCTCAAACCTTCTATCGCCGGTCGGAGGAGGTCCGCTTTCGCAGTTCGTGTCGGAACAAGAATACTCAAAGATGTTCGAGAAGAACGGGCTCGGATTCAGCTCGGCAACTCAATACCTCAGCAATGGAGAGTTCCGTGAGACTGCGTCCCAATACGGAACGGCGGGCAACGTGAGCTACTCGCTGGATACCGAGTATCAATACAACGGGGGTCCACGGCCGAACAACCGCCTTTCGCGTCTGGAGAGTTATGGCTCGTTCAAGCTGCAGCTTGGCCCGCAAGACACACTATTCTTTCAGACTAAATACGGGGACTATGAAGCTGGCGATGTTTTCCAGCTTTACGATCAGAGCGAGGCTAGTTCCGTCTTAGTCGAGGCACCGGACGAAAATGGTGTGCTGCGAAAGAAGAGGATTCCCAACAAGTCGGCACTGACCTTCCACTTCGAGGAAACGCAGGATCCTGCGCTCTTGCTCCTCGGCTGGCATCACGAATGGAGTCCGGGTAATCATACGTTATTGCTGCTTGGCAGGCTGGCGAACCATCAAGTCCTAAAGGCCGAGGACACGACCGAGCCGATCATCATCCGTGACGTTTCCCGGATTGCCCCTCCCGGTTGGGATACAGCAGTTGGCAACACGATACCTCGGGACGGGGCGTTCTTTACCGCCGCGAAACCGCTCGTGGGGCGCGGCGACCTCCTTAGCTTCAATGGCGGAACCTTCAATCTGACTTATCGCGCGAATTTCGAGACTTATAACGCCGAGCTTCAACAAATCATCACACTTGGGCCTGACTCGGTGATTGTCGGCGGTCGATACCAGCAGGGGCAATTCGATACGCACGTCCTACTTACAAATTACAACAATGGTAAGAGACCGGACGAGGAACCGCTCTTTGAAAAGCCACCAGCGCAACAAGACTTCGACGTCGATTTCGAGCGGATCAATTTATACTTATACGACCTTTGGCGGGTAACTCCCTGGCTCACACTCACCGGCGGAGTTACTTACGATGTGTTGCGCTACCCGGATAACTTCAGAAATCCCCCGATCAATGGCCGTCAGGATACTCTTAACAAAGTCTCGCCCAAGGCCGGCGTCATCCTCCAACCTTGGCGCGGAATGGCCATCCGCGGGGCTTACTCCGAGGCGATTAGTGGAGCGAGCTTTGACGAAAGTGTCCGGCTGGAGCCGACGCAGGTCGCGGGATTCCTGCAATCTTATCGCTCCCTTGCGTCGGAGTCGCTCATCGGCTCGGTCGCAGGTAGTAAGTATCAACTCTGGGGACTGAGCGTGGAGCAGAAACTGCCAACCCTCACTTATGTTGGTGCCGAGTATAATCGTCTGGGGCAGAAGCTCGACCGGACGATTGGGGTTTTTGATGATCTCGGCGATTTCGGCGCCGCTCTGGCAATTCTTCCATCGTCCCTCACGGAAAACGACCGCTATCGCGAGGATGTGATGACTGCGACGTTGAATCAGCTCGTTGGTGAAAACTGGGCACTCGGCGCGCGCTATCGTTATACGCATTCGGAATTCCGCAGGGGGATACCAGCCTTGAACGAAGCGGTCCAACACACGCAGGATCCCAGCGCCATCAAGGAACTCGCGCAGAACGTGAACCGGCGGTCTGAAGCCGGGCTGCACGAGTTAAGCCTTTACGCACTCTACAATCATCCCTGCGGTTTTTTTGCGCGTGCCGAGGCGAACTGGTATCAACAGGAAAATGACGACTTCGTTACCAATGGAACTTTAAGTAATCCCGATTCCGCCGGTGTCGCGCATCCGCAATTGACGACTCAAAACCTCGGCCTGCCGGGATCCGATTTCTGGCAGTTCAATGTGCTTGCCGGTTATCGATTCTATCGAAATCAGTGTGAACTCAGTTGCGGGCTCCTCAATATCACCGGTCACGATTACCGGCTGAATCCGCTCAATCCCTACACTGAGCTTCCGCGCGACCGAACGCTCGTCGTCCGCTGCAAGCTTACTTTCTGAGTTCCGCGTGTCTGCGTTTGTTGACACTAAATCCTCTGCCCGCGCGACCGCACCGTCGCCCCGGAGCTCCCGCCGGCGCTTGATCCGCAAGCTGCTGGCACTCGGCGCGAGCGTTTTCGGAGCCGCCTTGGTGGGAGTGGTGGGATGGATGCTCGCGGAAGCCTCACTCACGACAGGCAGTTATGGGAAGCGCGAGCAGCCTCGCTTCGGCTGGCTCTGTATGTCCTTTGCCGAAACGCTGGCGCGCTTGAGCTACGACCTTCCCTTTGCCTTTCGCGGCCGGGTGGAGCCACCCGGCGTTTGCATCGTTTACCTCGATGAGGCTTCCTCGCATGAGCTAGGACAGAGCGGAGGGATATGGGATCGGCGGCTGCATGCCCGTCTCGTTCGCCGGCTCACGCAGGAAGGCGCGCGGGCGGTTTTCTTCGACATCGTTTTCTCGGATGCATCAGCAGACCCGGCGGTGGATGAGGATTTGGCTGCGGCGATCAAGGAGAACGGCCGCGTCTTCCTCGGTGCCGCGCTTGAGATCGATGCAGGCATCGGGGCGGAACGAACCTTCCCACCGATACCAGTCCTGCGACGCGCGGCGGCGGGATGGGGATTAATCGCGTTCCGTCCGGTCGATGCGGACTACGGAGTGCGCCGGATTTACACCGGCTTGGAAACAGTGCCGTCGGCTACCTGGCGGGCTGCGGTGAAACTCGGCGCGGCACTTCCCGATACGGCCGAGGCTCGCGCGGAGTGGCGGTGGATGAACTACTACGGCCCATCCGGCTCCTTCCCTAGCATTAGCTATGATCGCGCGCTGACGCCGGACGGTGTGCCGGGTTTTTTTCGCGACCGAATCGTCTTCGTCGGCGGGCGCTCGACCTTGGCGGAACTCCGGCAGGGCAAGGATGACTTTCGGAATCCGCACGGCCTTTTCACCGGCGAGTTTTCCAAAGGCGTGGAGGTGCATCTCACCGCCATGCTAAACCTCTTGCGAGGGGAATGGCTCACCCGGCTCGTCCCCCGCTGCGAGGTTTGGTTGGCAGTGGGAATTGGAGTTCTGTTCGGGGCCATCCTTCCGTTGTTTCGTCCTCATGTGGCGGCGCTGCTCGCCGCACTGGGCATTTTGGGGATTGGCTTGCTCGTCTATTGGCTCCTCGAACGGCATCACATTTGGTTCGCATGGTCTGTGCCCGCCATGGTGCAGATGCCGATAGCGCTCACTTGGGCAATAGGCACACGTTACTTTATTGAGGAGCGTCGGCGTAATGCGTTGCGCGACGCCTTTGGCCACTACCTTTCTCCGCAAATGGCGGATCGAATCGCGGACGCTGATTTCGACCTCGCGCCGGGCGGCGTGGTGGTCGAAGCGAGTGTGCTCTTCACGGATCTCGAAGGCTTCACCCCACTTTCCGAGCAATTGCAAAACCCGGAACTTGTCTCGCAAGTTCTCACGAAATACTTCAGCCAAACGACCGAGCACATCCTCGAGAACGACGGCACCATCATCAACTTCGTGGGCGATGCCGTGTTCGCCGTTTGGGGCGCGCCGCTTGCCGACAAAAACCATGCGCGCAAAGCCGCCCTCGCGGCGTGGAAGTTACACGAGGCTTCGCACATCGAGGTGGA
>JANXWU010000128.1 GCA_025350985.1 Spartobacteria bacterium
ACGAACAGCTTCCGCCCGGCGTTTGCCTTCGCGGTGTCGATGGGCGGCAGGATTTTCTCGGGCCAGACCGGCGATTGGAGCTGCCGCAGCTTGTCCTCCAGCGCGATTAAATTTTGCAACCGCACCGACGAACGATACCCGAGCGACGGCGGCGGATGACCGGAATCAATCGTCGCGAATACGCCGATGACTTCTCCGACGTTGCGCCCGAGCGAGCCTTTGCCGGCGTTCGGCGTGATGCGCGTCCATTGCACGAAATCCTCGCGCGGTGCGTCCCAAATGTGCGGGTAACTGACCGAGGCGTTGGGCGTCACGCGATTGTGGGGATCGACGAGCGTGAGGGCGTTGTTGAAAATCCGCCCGAAGGCGTCGAGTCGCGCGAAGCCGTACGGCACGCTGGTTTGGTTGAGCGATTCGTAGGCGGAACGGCGGCGCACTGTTTCGGCCAGCGCCGTTTTCAACTGCGCTTTTTTCTCCGCACTCGAGTTCCCGATCACGTTCGCCGCGAACCGCTCGAACTTCGCGTTGTCCTTCGAGGTCGTCACCAGCGCCTTCGTCAACGCCGCCAAAAATCCCTCGAAGTCGGCCATCGTCGGCCCGCCGTCGATGCGCATCGCGGTGCCGTGGTAATTGATCTGCGCGGTGTGGCACGCGGCGCAGGTGAGACCGATCGAGCGCCGGTCGGCGATCAATCCCGCCGGCAGCGTCGAGCCTTCATCCGGCACGAAGCCGACGGGCAGTCCGTCGTGGTTGAGCGGGTTTGGGTTCTCGGGCAAAAAGCGAAATTTTTGCAGGTTGCGCACGCTGCGGAACGGCTCGGAATTTTCCGCCTGCTCGAGGGCGAGGAAGAAGGCGTAGGGCATCAACTGCGAGCCCTGCGTGGTGTTGTAAAACCAATTGCTCTCGCCCGGCGTCCAGCCCTGGTTGAGCCACACGACTTTCCGCGCCTCGTCGCCGTACCAATCGCGTCCGGTGATCTCGCGACCGGGCGGGGCGAGGGCGGCGTTCTTGTGCCAGTCGGTGACACAGCCCGGCAGGAAAATGGCGGCGAGGAGGGCGGCAAGGAATGGACGGATCGGTTTCATGATTTTTGGATGGTGGAAAAAAACGAATGCCCGGCGCAGCGGACGCGTGGCGAGCGGCGTCGTGGAAAGCGCGGAAGACAGAATGCCTCCTGCCGATGAAGAAGAACGTGATTTGCGCGTGACCATTTGCTCCTGCCGTTCGAGCGGAGAGTGATGGAAACCGCGGGGGACGACAAGCCGCTTTTCACAACCGCGCTGCTGAAAAACGCGGCAGTTCATTCCAGGCGCGCAGCCTAAAAAATTTCTCCGCTTCCACGCCGTCGCGTTTAATCTGCCGGCTCATGTCTCCCATTGTCGGCATCGATCTCGGCACCACCAATTCGCTCATCGGCCTGATGGACGCGGGGTTTCCGATTTTGCTCGCGGACGCCGAGGGCGAACGGCGCACGCCGTCGGTCGTGCATTTTCCGGCGGACGGCGAGCCGGTCGTCGGACGCGCCGCGAGCCGAATGCGCGTCATCGCTCCCGACGAAACGGTTTACTCGATCAAGCGTTTCATGGGGCGGCGTGTCGGCGACGAGGCGGATGATGTTTCGTATGCGCTGGCGGGAAAACGCGGCGAGCCGGTGCGCGTGAAAATGCGCGACACGGAAGTTTCGCCCGAACAAATCTCGGCGCTCATTTTGCGAAAACTGCGCGCCGACGCCGGGCGCGCGCTGGAATGTGAGGTCACGCGTGCCGTCATCACGGTGCCCGCGTATTTCAACGACGCGCAACGCCACGCGACGAAAACCGCGGGCGAACTCGCGGGCTTCACCGTCGAGCGCATCGTCAACGAACCGACCGCCGCCGCGCTCGCGTACGGCCTCGACAAGCTGGGCGAGAAATCAAAAATCGCCGTCTTCGATCTCGGGGGCGGGACGTTCGACATTTCGATTTTAGAGTTGAGCGGCGGCGTTTTCCAAGTGCTCGCGACGAATGGCAACACGCGCCTCGGCGGCGACGACATCGACGCGGCGCTGTTGGATTATCTCGGGAGCGCACGCGCCTCGCGTGCTGGTTTGGGCGCCTCGCCCAAACAATCTTTCGGCGACGCGGCCCCGGAAAAAGTTCGCGAAGGCGAGGC
>JANXWU010000152.1 GCA_025350985.1 Spartobacteria bacterium
AAACCGTGATCGTGCCGTACGACCCGGCCAGGCCAATCGCGGAGCAGAAGCTCGATCAGCTTTACGTGCCGTTTGAGCATTTCATCGAGCTGTGGAATGCCGCCAAGGCAAACCGACGTCCGCGGTCGATGGAAAAGCCGGGCGCGAAGTTTGCGCTCACGAGCAGCCGTTACGATGCGCGGCTGGAGGACAAGGCGTTGCGCGTCACCGGCGTGATTCAGCTTTTCACGTACGGCGAGGAATGGGTCACGGTGCCGCTGCCGTTTGTGGGCGTGAAAATCAGTTCGCTGAAACTCGACGGCCAGCCCGCTTCGTTGCTCGATCTTTCGACGACGACCGCTCCACCAGCCAAAGGCAAAAGCGCGCCGCCGGTCGCGGTTCGCGCGCTGGCGGTGGAAAAGGCGGGCGCGCATGTGGTCGCGGTGGAGTTTGAAATCCCGCTCGCGGACGACAAGGCGAACGTCGCGTGGGGCATTCCAGAAACGGCGGGCACGCTGCTGCAACTCGTGCTGCCGCGCTCAGACATGAAAGCGTCGATCACTCCGGGCGCGGGCGTGATCGAGCGGGTGGCCGATGGAAAAAAGATCGTGACCGCCGCGCTCGGCACGACCGGACGGATCGACCTTCGATTCGATTCGTCGGTGGCGCTCGCGGTCGCGAAAAAACCGGCGGTCGCGCGCATCGCCGCCGATCTCGATGTCACGCCGTCGTTCGAGGTGGCACGGGCGCGCGTCGAGTTTTCGTTTCCCAAATCGCTTCAGGATCACTTCACCGTTTTCCTCGACAAAAATTTGACGCTGCTCGATCTCGCGATCCCGAATTTGAAATCGTGGAAACTCGATGCGACGGCGAATCCGCAGCGGCTCGAGGTGACGTTGAGCGAGCCGGCGCGCGACCTGTTTGAGTTTGCGCTGACGGCCGAACGCGCCGTGCCGCCGGACACGAAAGCGCGCACGTTCCCATTTTTCTCAGCGGACGCGAATCGCGTCGAGCGCGTCTCGACGTTGAATGCCGACGCGTCGGTCGAGATCACGCCGAAGCCGGTGGCGGCGTTCAAACGCATTTCGTCCGCCGCCAAAGCGGAGCCGGGTTTCGCGCCGGTCGCCGCCTTTTCCAGCATCGGCGTGGAAAATCTCGCGTATGAAGTCGGGACGAAAACACTGCCGCGCCGCGCCGATGTCCACGCGGTGTATCAGGTGAATCACACCAAGATCGAGCTGATGGCGGCGATGACGCTCGACAGCAAGGACGCGCTGTTCGGAGTGACGCTCGCGGTGCCGGCGGACTTCACGGTGCAGGCGGTGGAGAGCGAACGGCTGCGCGATTGGTGGCGCGAAGGCGACGCGCTGCGGGTGCGTTTTCGCGGCGTCGCGCCGGGTCAGACCAACCTTGTCCTGCACCTCGTGAAACAATTTGCGAAAGCGCCCGCGGAGTTGGAGATCAAGCCGCTCGCGCTCGCGGATTTTTCCGAGGTGAAAGGCGACGCCGTGATCGCGGCGGACAAAGGCGTGAAGGTCACGATGACCGCGCTCACTGAAGCGAAGGAAGTCGATGCCGCAAACGTGGCGAAAGATTTCGACATCGTCGCGCCGCTGGAACGCAAGCGCGGGATCGTTTTTAAAAACCAAACCTTCTCGGCGAAGGTCGCGCTTGCGTCGCTGCCTGCGCGGCTCTCGGGCGCGTGGACCATGTTTGCGCAGGCGCACGAAAGCTGGATCAGCGTGAGCACGCAGGCGCACCTCGAAGCGCGGCAGGCGAGCGTGGGCGCGGTGTCGTTCACACTGCCGGCGAGCGTGCCGGAAGCGCGAGTGACGGGCGAAAACGTGCGCGAGACTTCGAGCTACCTCGACGGCGACGCGCGGCGTTACTGGGTTTTCTTTCGTGTCGATGTTTACGACCAGACGAATTTCACGATCGACTTCGACCTACCGCACACGGGCGTGGCGAAACTGCCGCCGCTGGATTTTCCCGAACTCGAGCGGGTGGAACGTTTCCTCATCGCGCAGAACGCGCCGGATTCGGATTACGAAATGCAGGTGACCGCAACTGGACTCGACAAGGCGACACGCGCCGATTTGCCGTTCCTGCCGCCGCTGGCGCAGGACGCGCAACTGTTCCGCGCGCACTCAGGCTGGTCGCTGGAAATTAAAACGACGGCGCTGGAAAAAGAGGCGGGACGCGCGGCATTTGTGGCGTGGGCAGAGATGACGACGGCGTTGCGCGACGACGGCGGCGAGTGGCATCGCGCGGTGTATCATTTGCAAAATCGCGCGCTGCAATTCTTGCCGGTGAAACTGCCCGCAGGCGCGGAACTCACGACGGTGCGGGTCGCTGGCGAGGCGGTGCGCGCGGACAAGGGCAAAGTGAAAGGGGTGGAGGTCGTGTTGGTGCCGTTGATCAAAACAAAAGCGGGCGACCTGGCTTACGATGTCGAACTGGTCTATCGGGCGAAAGCGCGCGGGGCATTCGGATTTTTCACGAAGAAAAAACTCGACGCGCCTGAACTGGCTGGGATCACGGTTGAGCGGACTTTTTGGAATGTCTGGCTGCCGGACAAAGAGCGGCTCGTGCGCGCGGAGGGCAACATGGAGGAGGTGATCGAGGAGGTCGCGCAGGCGGAGAAACTCGAAGGTTCGGTGCTGGAGTTAAAAAGTCTGGCGCGGACGATCGCAAGCAATCGCAGCAATGCCGAAGTGTACGATAACGCGACGCGGAATTATGATGTGTTGTCGGCGAAGGTGAAGGGGGAGAACTCGACGCAACTCAATTACCGGCGCGAGTCCAAACCGCAGAACGCGGCGCCAGTGGCGAAGGGCAAGGACTCGCTGCAACGCGCGTACGTTTCGCGGAAGAACCAGGAATTTAAGCAGGAGTTGGATCAGCAAACGATGCAGGTGGACGAGTTGCGGAAGTCGCAATCGGCAGGGAACGAGCCGGCGGCGGCACCGGCTGAAATCGCGCAAACGGGAAAACAGCCGGCGGCGAATTTTGCGGCGAACGGCGGTTATGTCGGCGGGATCGAGGTGCAGTCGAAGCGCGGTGAGGCGGTGCAAACGGGAGCGGGGAACAAGTTGTTCATCAACGACAATGTGGCTTGGAACGCGAAGGTCGATGTCACGAAAAATCCGGCCACGCTGAATGTGGCGGGACAGTTGCAGGCGCAGATGGAGCTGCCAAAACAATTGGAGGGTCTCAAACAAAACGACCAGGGATTGAAGGATGCCAAGCCGGCGGACGGGTCGGATTTCCAAACGAAGAGCGGCGAGATTCAGGCCGAACAAAGTCTGTTTTTGAGCGAGGTGAACGGTCGGCAGATGTTGCCACAAAGTCAGGGCGACAAGGCGGGTGCTGGCTCGCAATTGAACATCATCGACGCGGGCAATAACACGAAGGCATTGAACAACGCGCGTGGCAATACCTACACGGGCAACACGACCGTGACCGCGGGAGCTTTGGTTTTGAACGGCGGCAATAGTTTCAATGGCAGCATCATAACTTCAGGGACTTTCGGCGAAGTGGTGACCAGCGCGGGAACGCTCACGCTGCCGAAGCCTGCGGCGACGCCGTTGCCAGCTTTGGACCCCGGCGTGCGGCCAGGGAAGATTTCCGGCATGGGCGGAGTCGGATTCGGAGCCGGAGGTGGGGGCTTCGCGAGCCGGGCAAAAGGTGCCGCGAAAAAGCCGGCGCTGCGGGCCGAGGGCCGGGTGTCGCTCGCGGTGGATTTTCCGACGGAAGGACGCGTTTATCATTTCAAAAAGCTGAAGGCGGATGCGCGTTTGCAACTCGATGTTCTGCGACCTGAAAAAGGGACGCGGGTGGTGTGGTTCGCTGTTTTCCTGGTGCTGAGTGGGACGCTGCGCGTTGCGTCCCGCCGGCTCGCGCGCGGCGTTACGCCCGGTCGCGCCGCCGACGCCGGGGTGTGAGTTTGGCCTGAGAAAAAATACACAACCCGCGTGTCATTCTGAGCGGAGCGAAGCCCGCCTTCAGCCGGCGCAGCGTAGTCGAAGAATCTCTTGCACTGCTCCCGGCGCGCGGCCTTGAAGCGGTTCAAGAGATTCTTCGACTACGTTCCGTTCGCTGCGCTCTTTCCACTCCGCTCAGAATGACAACGCGTTGGGGAACGCTTTTGCTCAATCCACGAATCGCTGGGCGATGGGCATCCGGCGGCCGATGCCGAAGGCGCGGCTCGTCACCTTCAAACCGGGCGCGGATTGCGCGCGTTTGTATTCGTTGAGATCGACGCGGCGCGCGACCCAGCGCACGGTTTTTTCGTCGAACTTTCCGAGTGCGGCGATGTCGCGCGCGGTCATGTTTTGCTCGACGTAGAGTTCAAGGATTTCGTCGAGCACGTCGTACGGCGGGAGGGTGTCCTGGTCGGTTTGGTTCGGGCGCAACTCGGCGCTCGGCGGCTTGGTAATCGTGTCGCGCGGGATGAGTTCGCGCTCGCGATTGATCCACTCGGCGACGCGATAGATTTTTGTTTTCGGCACGTCGCTGATGACGGCAAGGCCACCGGCCATGTCGCCGTAAATCGTGCAGTAGCCGACGGCAAGTTCGCTTTTGTTTCCAGTCGTCAAAAGCAAATGACCGAACTTGTTGCTCAACGCCATCAGCGTCGTGGCGCGCAGTCGCGGCTGGATATTTTCCTCGGTCACGTCCTCGGTTTTGCCGTTGAAGAATTCGCGGAGCTGATTTTTCAAAACGTCGAACGCGGGCTGGATGGGAATGAGCAGGCAGCGGATGCCGAGATTTTTGGCGAGGTCCATGGCGTCGTCGATGCTGCCTTGCGATGAAAACTGCGTCGGCATCGCGACGCCGAGGACGTTTTCTTTTCCGACCGCCTCGACGGCGATGCAGGCGGTGACGGCGGAGTCGATGCCGCCGCTCAACCCGAGCACGACGGATTTGAAGCCGCACTTGTGGAGGTAATCGCGGAGTCCGAGCGCGAGCGCGGCGAAGAGTTCGGCGGGCTCCGCCTGAAATTTTGGATTTTGGATTTTGAATGCTGAATTTGAATCGACGACGACGACTGCTTCCTGAAAGGCGGGAAGTTGGGCGAGGAGATTTCCGTCGGCGTCGAAGGCGAGGGAGTTGCCGTCGAAAACGAGCTGGTCGTTTCCGCCGACGGCGTTGCAGTAAAAAATCGGCGCACGGTGCTGGCGCGCGATGCCGGAGAGCATCTCGAAGCGGCGGCCCGTCTTGCCGAGATTGAACGGCGACGCACTGATGTTAACGATGAGTTCGGCTCCGTCGGTCATCAGATGTCCGACCGGCTCCTTTTCGTAAAGGCGGCGCGGCAGATATTTTTCCGTCCAGATGTCTTCGCAAATCGTGACGCCGATTTTGGTGTTCGCGACTTCGCTGGCGCGCCACGTTTCCGCCGGCTCAAAGTATCGCGCTTCGTCGAACACGTCGTAGGTCGGCAGCAGCGTTTTGTAGATTTTTTCAATCGGCTGATCGCGGCGCAACAACGCGGCGGCGTTGCGGAACGGGCGTCCCGCCGGTTCGTGATTGTAATCGACGTAACCGACGAGCAACGGCACATCGCCGACGGCGCGATGGAGTGCGTCGAGCCGCTCGAGCGTGAGCGGGACGAACTGCGATTTGAAAACCAAATCCTGCGGCGGATAGCCGGTGATCGCCAGTTCCGGCGTGAGCACGAGTTCAGCGCCCTGCGCGACTGCGGCGCGATAGGCGTTGAGGATTTTGTCGAAGTTCCCGCTCAGGTCGCCGACAGTGGTGTTGAGCTGGGCGAGGCCGATTTTCATCGGCGGAAAGGATGCGCGAGGGATCGAACCGGACGAAGAAAAATTTCCTCAGTGCCTCGGCGGCGCGACGAGGCCGGTGTGCGTGCTGTAACCTTTGTTCACGGCGTCGTCGAAATTTTGGAAGACGTGCATGAACAAATAATGGAGGCACGCCGCGCCGAATCCGGCGAGGACGGTCAGGAAAACTTTTTGGAAAAAACCGGAATGCACCGTCTCCCGCTAGAGCGGAAGCCATGCCACGCGGACCTTACCAAAATCCCCACTGCCGCGTCGTCATGATGTAAAGACCCAGTCCGAGGTTCGTGATGGCGTGCGCGAGGACGCACGAACTGAGGCTGCGCGTCCGGTAAAGAACAAGATTGTAAAGGGCGCCGGTCGCGAGCGCGGCCGGCCAGTCGGCGCGGGTGTGCGCCGCGGCGAAGGCGAT
>JANXWU010000155.1 GCA_025350985.1 Spartobacteria bacterium
TCGAACAGCAGCGTCTCGAACTTGAACGCCTCGAAAGCGAAGGCGGGAGTCTGCTCGCGCACTCCGATTACATCGCCGACAAGGTCGGGCAAAATCGGAGTCTCGGCCGTTACCTCAGCGCGGAGGAAATCCATCTCTATATCGACGACTTTTTCCGCAGCGAGTTTCGTGGCTGCCGTCTCCAGTGGAACTATCCTGAGCGCGACCTCTTTCATCTCGACCTCACGCATGAGGCCCACGAGTCGCTCCGCGATTTCGTGCGTGACACGAAAATTGATGCGCCGTCCGAGCAAATCGCTCAGCGCATCACCGGCACGCTGATGCCCGACGTTGCGCGCGCACATCGAGTCTCGGGGAAGCGCAAGATCGTCCTCGTCAACCACCTTGCGCCACTCGTGAAGTGGATTACGCACTATTTCCAACAGCACGGCGCGAAGAGTTTCTTCGAGCGTTCTGCCGTGCGCCTCATCGACCCGATTCTCCCGCCGGGTCTCTACACCTACCGCATCGAGCGATGGCGCTTTACTGGTCTGCGCGAGCAAAACTTTCTCGCATACGCAGCGGCCCGTCTTGAAGACGCTACCCTGCTCGCACCAGACGAAGCTGAACTGTTCGTCAATGCCCTCGTGAAACGTGGCAAGAGCTGGCTCGATGCTGAGTTCCCAGCCGACGCCGTGCTGTCGGCACTTGGGCAGCTACAAGACAACCTCTCCGGTCGGCTGGAAAGGCAGTTCGATGACTTCAAAGTGCGTAACGACAGCCTCGTTGCCATCCAGCACACGCAGATTGAAACCCATTTTCGCCGCCGCCGTGAAATCGGTGGTCGGCGCGTTGAAACCGCCCGGCTTCGCGGTCTGTCTCCTGGGCGCATTCGAGGCTTCGAGGCGATGCTCGCTCAGGACGTGGCGAAGGAACAACAGCGCCTCGCCGAACTGGCGCGGAAGGCGAAGACAGACCCAGAATTTCGTGAAGTAGCTGTGGGCATTGCGCAAATCGGCGACGATGGCGACTAAACTCACGAGCCTTATCGTCGCCTTCGCTCAGGCGATGGGAAAGGGGGCTGGCAATCGCAGTCGCCGCCCGCCGCTCACGCTCAACATCGGCCTCGATTTCGGCACTGCTTTCACCAAATGCGTCATCCGCGATGTGGCAAACAATGTCGCCTATCCGCTCTTTGTCAGCGTCGCAGGTCAGTCCACTTTCCTGATACCATCGGAAGTTCGCGTCGGACGAGGGAGCGTTAGTTGCCCGCTCGATGCCACTCACGACGGGCAGCCTGTGAGCTACCTCAAGATGGCTCTTGCTGGCCTCGCTGACGCGCGCGATCACAAAGCGTGGATTCGTCACGTCGAGGCCAGCCTACCGCCCGATGCTACCACGCCCACGCACATCGAGGCGCTCAGCGTTTGGTTCCTCGCCCGCGTCCTTGCAGCGGCGCGCAGTTTCATCAGCGAGAAATGGCCCGACTTCACACCCGACCGCGATTTTTGCTTTGTGAACATGGCTGTGCCCGTCGCGCACGCCGAGCGGCCAGATCTGGAAGCACGATTTCTTGGTGCGCTGCGAAAAGCCTACACGCTCGCCTTTGGTGCAAGTATTCCTGCGGGCAGTGTCGCGGCACTGGCGGAAAAGCTCGCCGCCATGCGCGTGCCGTCGGAACTCGCCGAGCGCTGCTATCTTTACCCGGAGGTAAGTGCAAACGTGCAAAGCTACATCAAGTCGCCTGCTGCGAAGGATGGCCTGTATATTTTCGCCGATGTGGGCGCGGGCACAGTGGACTTGAGTGTCTTCATTTACTGGCCTCACGAATCAAACGACAAACCGCTCTCCTACCTCGCCGCGCAGGTGCTCCCACTCGGTTCCTCGCAGATCGAACTGCGTGCAGCGGAAGGAACGAAGCACACAGTCGCCCAACTCCGAGCAGCGAAAGAAACAGCACAAGAGCGAAGCGTCGCGCAGGAGCTGCGGAGCCGGCTCGACTCCGCACGCGATTCCCTTGAACTCGAGATCGTCCAACAATCCGAGACAGTTCTGCGCCGGAGCCGCGAGTTGCTTCGCCGCACACAGTTTCGGGAAATGCAGATTCTCCTCGGCGGTGGCGGGCTTTGCCAGCGTCCTTACGTGGACGGCCTAAAATGTGCGCTGCGGAACGCCGGCATCATGCAGCCGCCCACCCTTCCACTCCCGCAGCCGGGCGACCGCGAATTCATCTGGCCGCGCGGCCTTGACCGCGAAACCGCATTCCGCCGCTTGTCCGTTGCCTACGGTCTTTCATTTCTCCACGCCACGCTCGACCCCCATCGCTACCCAACCGAGATGGAGCCTTTGCCGCCAGAAGACGATTACGATGATCGTCGCTACCGCGCGCCGACGAAGGACGAGATGTGAATGTCGACTTTCCCACTCGGAATCACGGCCTGACCTTCAAACCCTCGCCTTTCGCCGCCTTCCGCTGCCGTTCATCGAAGCTGTAAAAGACCTTCGCGCCGAGCAGCGTCGCCGCCGCGACGTGCAAGAGATCAAGGCTCCGCGTCGCCAGCGTCGGCGTGTAGCGGTCACTCAGCGCCACCGCCTCCCGATACAAGTCCCCACCGGAAGGCACCGCTTCCACCAACACGCCAGCGGCGAGGTCCGCCTCAACCGCGGCCAGATGCTCGTTTCGTTGCGCCGCTGTGATGCGCTGGCGATTGACGGCCAGGTTGAAAGCGTTGCGCATTTCCAGCCGCAAGAGCGGGGTGAGCGTCAGCGGTTCCTTGAGAGAGGCCATCGCCGCCCGCGCGCGTCCGCTCGTCAGTTCCTCCAGATAGAGGGAGACGATGAAGCCCGTGTCCGCGTAGTTCACCATTGGTAGGTGGAGCGTTCCTCATCCACGATGGATGGATACACCGTGGGCTTGTCGCCCATGATTTCCCGAGTCCGCGCCGCGAAGTCCGGCACTTGGAACTTGCGCGGCTTAGCCTTTGGCGCGGGCACGATACGCGCCACCACGCGCCCGCGCTTCGTGAGTTCCACGGTTTCCCCATCCTCAATCCAGCGGAAGACGCTGGGGAAGCGGTTGCGGAGATCGGCGACGCTGGCGGTTTTCATCGTGAGACAATGAAATCTCATTTCACCGGCGAGCGCAACTATCATTCTTAGGTGCTTGCCGCTCAAGCCTCAAACAGTTTTCAACTTTTCACGGTTACGCTCAAAAGCGCATCGAGCGCCGAGCGCCTCGTGACGTCGTCAATCGTCGTGTAGTAATCGGACATCGCCGCCGAGTCATGCCCCACTAGGTCTTGCACAATTGCTCCCCCAATTTCCGCCCTGTTAGCCAGCTCGTGTTGTTGGTTTATTCATCTGTGGACAAGCTGAAGGAGCACCGCGACCACTTACTGCGATCCCTATAAGTCGAGTATGAGCAAAGCATTCACACGGGAGTCGGACGACGCACCCGAGCAGATGGAGTCTCTGTCCAAAGCATCCTTATTGCCGGCAGGCGCGAAGAACCTCATGACCAACGACGGTGCGGGACGTTTACGGGAGGAGTTGACCTGGCTTTCGGAAGGCAAGCGCCGGGAAGTTCTGGCGTTGCCGGACGGCGGGGAAAAGCAGCACCGGTTGCTAAAGCTGGATCAGCGGATTCGAGTCCTTCAAAATATTCTATTGAGCGCCGAGATCGTGCCTCCTCTATCGCAGCCTGTGGATGAAGTCCGCTTCGGTGCGCGGGTGGCCGTGCGGAGGCGCAATGGTGAGGTAGCTACCTATCGCATCGTCGGCGTCGATGAGACGGAGTTCTACGACGAGGCGGCGAGTTGGATTTCGCCGATTGCGCAGGCGCTATTGGGCGCTCAGGTGGGACAGCGGGTGGTGTTTCACTTTCCCTCCGGGCACGAGGAACTGGAGATCACCGGAATAGAATACTGAACCCGAAGTCATTGGCGACTGGTGCGTCCTCAATGTAACCAAGTCTTAAAGCATCCGCGCAGTGATGCTTACTTCGCGCCAGAGTTATCGACTCGGAGGATAAACTCCGGATTGTCCTTTAGCTTATCAATGAAAGGCCGTGAGTCCGCGCGCCCATCTGCTTCCTGGTAACGCAGGATTTGACGGGATTCCCGACTGGCAACGTAGAAAAATCCATCACCGCCAAACGCGAAACCGGCGGGCGCCTTTAACCCGCCGGCCTTTGCTGCGATAAAGACGCTGGTCGTGGCGTGTTGAAGACTATATTTCAACACCAAGTCCGCATCCCCGCAGCCGATATAAAGCTCATCGTGGCCGCGGAAAAGCAAATGGATGGGTTTGCTGGCGGTGGCAATCCGCGAAAGATAACGACCGGACTTTCCATCATAAATCATAACGCAGTCAGCATCCCGATCCGCCACATATAAACGCCCGTCGCGACCGAATAAAGCCTTGCGAACCATGTTCAATCCGTCCGCAAAATGTTCCGCCGAAGGTATGAAGGTGCCGGGTGAAACCATCTTGGCACCCTTAATCGAGTCGGGCAGAGGCATGGGAGATCCGGGAAGACCGGCCGTGCTGCCCGGACCGAAGAAACG
>JANXWU010000166.1 GCA_025350985.1 Spartobacteria bacterium
TTCCGCGATTGGAAAACCTGATATGTGAGCACCAGCATCAGCGTGGTCATGCTTAGGTAATAGGCGATCGGACGGCTGTCGATCATGCCTTTGGAAAAGTCGGCCATGTGTTCGATCGAGGAAAAATAGTTGAAAAACTCCCGCAGGGCGGGCGTGACGTGCGGCAGGTAAAAACCGATGACGCCCACCAAAAAGAGCGTCACGATCACGACGAAGGAAATCACCGCGGCGATGATTTGGTCGCGCGTCAACACGGACGCCAGGCAGCCGATGGAAAGGTAGAAAGTGCCCATCAAAAATAACATGAGGTAGGCGCCGAAGTAAGCGCCGGGCGCGTTGGAGATGGGGGATTTGACGAGGAGATGAAACACGTAAAAAAAGCCTGACGTCGGCAGGCACAGGATAACGTAAAAAAAGACGGCGCCGAAAAACTTCGAGAGCACCACCTGCGCGTCGCTCACCGGGGCGGTCATCAGCGGCTCGACGGTGCCAAGTTTAAACTCCTCGGCGAAAAGCCGCATCGTGATCAGCGGAAAAATCAGCACGAACCCAAACCAAAACGGCACGGTGTTAAAGAAAGCTTCCACGACCGTGACCTCGGTCGGACCGGCCGTGAGGAAAAGCAGCCCCATGTACAACGCGAGACCCATCATCAGCAGAAAAAAACAGAGCACCACGTAGGCGACCGGCGAGTAAAAGTAGCTTTTGATCTCGCGCCCGAAAAGGATGAGGAATTTTCTCATAAATCAAAACGGAAGGAGGCGGCGGTCCTACTCCGCGTGGGTCGCCTCGACGAACACATCTTCGAGCGTTGCCTTCCGCTGCGCGAGTTCGCGGACGATCCAGCGCCGCTCCAGCGCGAGCCGGAAAATCTCCTCGCGCGAATCGCTGTTCGCATCCACGCGCAGGGTGAACGCCGTCCAGTCACCCAACGCCTCCACGGTCACGTCTTTCACGCCGGATATTTTCGTCAGCATTTCGACGGCGTTGTCCCCGCCGGTTTTCGCCTCCAGCCGGATGCCGCCGGCGGTGCGCAGTTGCGCCAGCAGATTTTGCGGCGTGTCCGAGGCTTTGATTTTGCCCCGGTGGATAATGATGACGCGGCTGCACGTCATCTCCACTTCGGGAAGGATGTGCGTGGAAAGCAAAATCGTGTGCCGTTTGCCGAGATCTTTGATGAGCTGGCGCACATGCCGAATTTGGTTCGGATCCAAGCCGATCGTCGGTTCGTCCAGGATGAGCAAAGCGGGATCGTGAATGAGCGCATCGGCGAGCCCGACTCGTTGGCGATAGCCTTTGGAGAGGGTGCCGACGATGCGTCTTTCGACATCATTGAGGCTGCAAAGGTCGAGCACTTCGCCCAGCCGTTCCTTGAGCTTGCGACCTTTCATGCCTTTGATGCCACCACGGTAATTCAGATATTCGTTCACGCGCATCTCGGTGTAGAGCGGGACGTTCTCGGGCATGTAGCCGAGATGCGCGCGGGCTTCGAGGGAGTTTTCAAACACATCAAATCCCGCAATGGAAGCGCGCCCGCTGGTGGCCGGCATGAAGCTGGAAAGGATCCGCATCGTGGTACTTTTCCCCGCACCGTTTGGGCCGAGAAAACCGACAATTTCACCCTTGCCAACTTCGAAACTCAAGTTATCGACCGCGGTCACGCCCGCGTATCGCTTGGTCAGGTTTTCAACTTTGATCATCAGTAAAATCGGAGGTTCCGGGCTGAGTTAGACTCGCAGGCAGGTGCGTCGTTCAAGGCAAATTATTCCAAACATTTGAGCCCGGACTTTCGGGCCGACTCCCGCATTTCAACTCAGCAAATCCGGGTAATGCATCCGCGCTACCTCCTCACATTTGGCGAGGATTTCCGTCGAGCTGTCCATCCGCAGGACTTCCTCGACGAGTTGCAGGCACACGCCAGTTTCCAGACTGCGCACGGCGCGCTTCACCCGCGGCACCAGCGCGGCCCCCGTGCTCAATTCGTCCACGCCCAAGCCGACGAGCAGTGGCGTGAGCGCGATTTCGCTGGCCATTTCGCCACAGACGCCCACCCACAAATTGTGCGCGTGGCCGGCGTCAACGACCATTTTCAGCAGTCGCACGATCGCCGGATGCGTGGGCTCGTAGAGATGCGCGATGCGCTCGTTGATCCGATCCACGGCGATCGTGTACTGGATCAGGTCGTTCGTGCCGATGCTGAAAAATTTCACCTCTTTCGCGAGCGCGTCGGCGCACAGCGCGGCGCTCGGGATTTCGATCATCGCGCCCACTTCCATCGCTTCGTTGAACGGTTTGCCCTCGGCCCGCAGTTCCACTTTGCACTCGGCGAGGACATCGTTGGCACGGTGCAGTTCGGCCAAACCCGAGATCATCGGATACATCATGCGGACGTTGCCGGAGATGCTGGCGCGCAGAATCGCGCGGAGTTGCACTTTGAAAATGTCGATCCGCTCGAGGCAAAACCGGATCGCCCGCCAGCCAAGGAATGGATTCAGCTCCTCGGGCAGTTCGAGTGCGCTCGCGAATTTATCGCCGCCCAAGTCGAGCGTGCGAATGATCACCGAGAAAGGCCGCGCCTGTTCGGCTACATGCAAATAATTTTCGTACTGCTCGTCCTCGGTCGGCAGTTCGTCGCGATTGAGGTAAAAGAACTCCGTCCGATAAAGACCGATGCCCTCCGCGCCACTTTTTTTCACCGCCTCCACATCGTCGGGCAGCTCGATGTTTGCCGAGAGAATGACATGGCGTCCATCGAGGGTGGTGGCTTCCGTCTCCCGCAGTTCGGCGAGCTTTTCCGCGACCTTTTCCTTGCGGTCTTCCAGCTCGCCGTACTCCCACAGCGTCTGGTCGTTTGGGTTGACGATGACGAGGCCGTTGTAGCCATCGAGCAAAACGTGATCGCCGGTGGAAAGCGCCTGGCTGGCGTTGTGGAGGCCGACGACGGCGGGGATATTCAGCGACCGCGCCATGATCGCCGTGTGCGAGGTTTTGCTGCCGACATCGGTCGCGAAACCGAGCACAAAAGCACGGCTGAGTTGGGCCGTGTCCGAGGGCGTGAGATTGTGCGAAACGAGAATGTGCTGGACGCCGAGGCTGGAGAGCACCTTCGTCGATTTGCCGAGCAGATTGTGGATGACGCGGCGCGTCACATCGTGAATGTCCAGCGCGCGTTCGCGCAGATACGGATCGTCGATTTCACTCAGCGTTTTGGCGTAGCGATTGGCGACTTGCAGGAAAGCGTGCTCGATGTTGCAGCGTTCCTTTTCGAGCGTGCGCATCACTTCATCGATCAAAGTGCGGTCCTCGACCACGAGTAGATGCGCGTCGAAAATCCCCGCGTCCTTCGAGCCGATGGCCTCCGAGATGCGCTGCTGCATCTCGACGATTTGCGCGCGCGTGGCGATCAACGCGGTTTCAAAGCGCGCGATTTCCTGCGGGAGTTCGCTGTCGGGAATCTGCCGCACCGGCGGTTCCTCGTCATCGGGCCGATGGACGAAAACCGTGCCGCGCGCGATGCCCGGCGACACGCCCACTCCATGCAGGCGCTTTTCCGGCTTCGAGGGTTCCGAATTCATGAAATGCCTTTTCCGGTCGGGGGCAGAGCGCGCACGAGTTTCGCGAGCGGTTGAAAGTTCCCGCGCGAATCCGCAATTTCGCTGTTCCGTAAAGCGTGCCCTCGATTTTTCATGTTGGCGCGCATCTTTGTTCCCTGAGTGCGTGCCGCTGTCAATCTTCGTCAAACCGGCGCTCGATCAACTCCGCAATCTCCTCGATCGCCCTGTCCGCGTCGCTGCCGGTGCAGGTGACCCGCAGCTTCGACCCCTGCCCCGCCGCCAGCATCATCAGGCCCATGATGCTTTTGCCGTTCACCTGTTCGCCGTCTTTCTCGATCCAAATGTCCGCCTTGTGCCGATTACAGACTTTCACAAACATCGCCGAAGGGCGTGCGTGCAGACCAAGCCGGTTCAGGATGGTGATTTCCTTCGTCAACTTTTTCGCCTCGTCTGCCGACGTTTTTCGACCGAGAAAAGCCATTATTTTTCCTTGCTCCGCATTTTGCTGAGCAGCCGTTCGTTAAACTGCATCGCTCCGTGCTGACCCATGCTTTTGAGCTTCTGGTCCAGCGCCGCCACCTCCACCAGCCGCGCGAGATCGCGCCCGACGCGGACGGGAATGGTGATGTGCGGAATTAAAATCCCGAGGATGTCGTAGAACTGCTGATCGAGGCCGATCCTATCGACTTCCTCCAACTCCTGCCAGTCTTTCAACGTGACAATCAGGTCGAGCCGCTTTTCCAGCCGGACACTGCCGATGCCAAAAATGTTCGCGATGTTGATGATGCCCAAGCCGCGGACTTCCATGTGGTGCCGCGTCAACTCGGGCGAGGTGCCGACGATTTCCCGGCCTTCAATCGCGCTGCAACGCGTCACGTCATCGCTGACCAGGCTGTAGCCGCGCTCAATCAAGCCGAGCACGCACTCACTTTTCCCGACGCCGCTCGCTCCCCGCACCATCACACCGATACCCATGATATCGACCATGCTGCCGTGCTCGCTGGTCTTGGGCGCGAAGTCGGTCTCGAGCGCGATCGTCGCGGCGTTGATGAACTTCATCGTGATCATCGGCGTGCGGAAAATGGCGATGCCGGCCTTCGTGGCCTCCTCGACCAATGGCTTCGGCGGATGCGACTGGCGCGCGACGACCAGACAGGGAATTTTCGTCGCGGCGAGAACGCTGACCCGTTCACGCAATTCCTCGGCGGGCAAACTTTTCAGATACGAAAGCTCCGCCGCGCCCAACACCTGAATTCGTTTCTCCGCGAAGTAGGCGTAGAAACCCGACAACGCCAGCCCCGGCCGATTGATCGTGGGCTCGCGAATCTTCCGCTCGAAGCCGACCTGCTCGCCGACGAGACTGATTTGCAAAGCCTCGGAATGCCGCGAGAAAAACTCGCCGACGGTGAGGGTGGGCTGGTCGGTATGAGGCATCGGCGTGGAAAAAAATGCCACCGTGCCACAACGCCTGACATTTTCCACGAACAAAAAGCCGCCGGGGCGTTGGCGCCGACGGCTCTGGAAACCAGTTTCTCTCGAATCAGAACACCGGCTCGATCAACCCAAAGTCTCCCGTCTTGCGCCGAAAGAGCACGTTGATCTTTTCCGATTTCGCATTCAAAAAAACCACGAACTGCTGCGTGGACATTTCCAGTTGCAGCACCGCTTCATCCACGAACATCGGCTTCACCGGATAGCGCTCGGTCTGGATCACGTCCGGCTCCGCCGCCTCGTGGTGCTCCATCGGCTCCGCACTCAATACCTGCTCGTCCACATGCCGCACCTCACCACGCCGCGGGCGATGGCTGCGCATGATCTTGGATTTGTACTTGCGCATCTGCTGCGCGATTTTCGCCGTCACCTCATCGAGAGCCGAATACATGTCTTGTGTCTCCGCACTCGCCTCGATCGTGATGTGGTTCGCGCAGTGCAGGATCACCTCGGCCAAATGCCGGAATTTCTGGATGTCGAGGATGACCTGCGCCTCGATGATGCGGGGATAATCGAGGTGCAGCCCTTCGATCTTTTTCACCGCGTGCTGGCGGATGGCATCGGTGATATCGACGTGCCGACCCGTGACTATGATGGGCAGATTCACATTGGCTACTTGCATGGGTTTTTGTTCCTTTTTGTTGTTAAAAAATGCAGCTCACATCTGGAATCGTTCGCCAAGATAGAACTGTCGGCTGATTGGATCATTTACCAAAAATTCTTTCGTCCCCTGGCTCAACACTTTACCCTCGTGAATGAGGTAGGCGCGATCGACGATGGAGAGCGTTTCGCGCACGTTGTGATCCGTAATTAAAATCGCCAGGCCCTGGTCGCGCAGCTTTTGGATGATCTGCTGCACGTCGTAAACCGCGATCGGATCCACGCCGCTGAACGGCTCGTCGAGCATGATCATGCTCGGGTTCGTCACCAGTGAACGTGCAATCGTCAGCCGTCGTTTTTCCCCGCCCGACAATGTCAGCGCCTGCTGTTTCGCGACGTGCTCGATGCCAAATTGGTTCAGCAATTCCTCGCAGCGCGCCTTGCACTGCCGCTTGTCGAGTTTCAGCGTTTCCAGGATCGCCAGAATGTTTTCCTCGACGGTGAGCTTGCGGAAGATCGACTCCTCCTGCGGCAGATAACCCATGCCCATCCGCGCGCGTTTGTACATCGGATAGTCGGTGACGTTTTGGTCGTTGAAAAAAACCCGCCCGCCGTTCGGCCGGACCAGCCCCACGATCATGTAGAAGCTCGTCGTTTTTCCCGCGCCATTCGGCCCGAGCAGGCCGACGATTTGTCCCTTGCTCAGTTGAATGTCCACGCCGTTGACGACCGCGCGTCCGCCGTAAATCTTCACCAGCTTGTCGGTGCGCAAGATCGGCTTCGTGTCGTCGCCGCGAATCTTCGGCACCACGGAAAGTTCAGTCACGTTCACTTCGTTTTCTTCGCTTTGTTTTTGTCGTCGCCACCCTGGTCGCTGATGACGGTTTTCGTCTTGCCGCCTTTGCTGTGCAGGGCACCGGCGCGGTTCAACGTCATCACCACTCCCGCCTCCATCGCGATGTGCGTGTTGATGCCCTGCTGAAGCTGAGGCCACGTCGCCGGGTCGGCCGTGCCCGAGAGCACGATGTCGCCGGTGTTCGCGTCGTAATCCGCCCGTGAAGATTTACCGACGTAATGCACCGGCTCGCCGCCGTCCGGGTCCGGTTTGTCCTGCACGATCACGACGTGTCCCTCGGCCAGCGCGCGATCAATTCCGCTGCCGCTCGGAGCGGCTTCGTCCTTCGCCCCGGCGGGCTTTCCGCCGTCCGCAGCGGGTTTGGAAATGGGTTTCACCGCGGGAGTTGGCGACGCCTTCGGCTTTGGCGTCGATTTTCCATCCGGTTTCACAGCCAAAGTTCCGTCCGGGTTTTTCTTCGGCTCCTTTGGCGGCGGTTGTTTCAAAAACGCCGTCAGCTTGTCGCAGTTCAAAGTGAACTCCGGGTCCTTTACCAGCACCGCCCCGATGAAAATTGCCTTGTGCGATTTCTCCTCGAAGTTCGCCTCCGTTTCACAAGTGATTTCCGTCGGCGGCTTCGGCGCAGTCGCAACATTTTTGTCACCTTCTCCAGGCTTGGTCGATTTCGCCGGAGCCACCGGCTCAGAGCCGATTGCCAGCGGGTCGAGCGCGCGCAGATTGCGGACGGCGGGCGCCTGTGCGGAGGCTGCAAACGGGATGGTCAAAAGCAGCCCGCAGCCGAAAAGAATTCGTTTGGTCATGGTTCAGTTTTTCCAGAAGTCATCGACGCGCGGTCGAAAATCAACATGCGAACGTGGCCGAGCATTTTCGCCTCGCGCGTGATGGCGTTGAATCGCATCCGCTCGCCGGTCAGCTCGAAGTCGTCGCGCCGGATGGTCACCGGCTCGTTGCTTGTAAGAATCTCCGTGTTCAGGTCGAGCACCGACGTCGCGAGCTTGATCGTCATCTCAGTCGCCCCCGTTTCGTCGAAGGTTTCCACGGTCACGCCGGACATGTTCAAGTGGTAATTGTCGGCGCGTTTGGCGAGGCCGATGCTGAAAAGCATTTCCAATTTTCCATTC
>JANXWU010000171.1 GCA_025350985.1 Spartobacteria bacterium
AGAGGAGCTTCGTTGTGCCTGGTATTTGCGCGAGCCAGGCGCTGAAGGCCGTCGGGGAAAAAATCCACGATGGCTCAAAATGCGGGATCGCTTTGCCCTGCGTGAGCCAGTCCCACCGCAGCGCGATGACAACCGCGGCCACGAGAATCAGCCCGAGCAAACCAACGACCCGATCAATGAGCGCTGCGAGCACGGCCTGCGCTTTCTTGCCGGGGGTTTCTTTGAGCAGGTAATAGATTTTCACCACGTCGCCGCCGGTGCCGCCAGGCATGAACTGGTTGAAGAAAATGCCGATCATCAACAGCCCGCACAGCCGAAAGGAACTGATCTTCACGCCTTGCACGCGGAGTAGAATCTGCCAGCGGGCGGCGGCGAGAATTTCGACAATTCCGTAAACGAAGATGCCGGCCAATATCCACGACAGTTGGGCGTGGCTGAGCGCGGTGGCCATGTCGGCGCGCTTTTTCGGATCGTGAAAAATCCAAAAGAGAATTCCTAACGTGACGAGAACCTGAACCGCAGTGAAAATATGTTTCTTCATCAAAGGGGGGTTGAAAGCTGATCTTTAAGTCTGTCTCGAACGGCGCGGCGGCCTCGGTCGAACTTCAAACGTCCAACCTCAATCATCGGCTTGTTCGCCGAAGCGAGCCTTCCATTTCGCCAGGGCTTCGGTGATTTCTTCGCGCGTGCGGCGGGGGCTCATCTCCCAGACAAACAAGCAATTTTTCGGCAGCAAGGGAATCAGTTTGTTGTAATCGATGCCGCCGGTGAACGGCGCGCGGTGGTCGTTGCACGGCCACGACGTGTCGTGGAGATGCCCGCCAAAAAAGCGCGGGCTGATTTTCGCCAGCCACTCGGCGTGATCGACGAAGCCAAGGTTGTGCTTGATCTGGATGTGCCCGAAGTCGTGCCAGTAGCCGACGTTCGGCATCGCCAGTTCGTCGAGCAACGGAATCACTTCGCGCTCGCTGGGAATTTCCTCGTAGCCCTGCCGGCCCTCCACCCCGAGCTTGATGTTCTTGGTCGCGGCGTAGTCGGCGATTTTTTTCAGCGCCTCCTTCGAGCGTTCCAGATAAAGCGGCGCAAATTTTTCGCGAGCCTGCACGGCTTTGACTTTAAGTTTGCAATACTCGCGCGAGAAAATTTTGCCCTCCTCGGCCATCGTCGTGAGCTGGTCGGTCACGCGCCCGATGGGCACATGGCCGAGGTGCAGGACGACCAGTTGCGCGCCGAGCCGCGCGGCGAAATCGATGGTTTGAAACGTGAGCTTCACCGCGCGTTCCCGTTCCTGCGGACGGTGCGAGGAGAATTGGTAACAGTCCGGCGAGGCGCGCAGAATCTCGATTGGCAGCGGACAAAAGTTGTGCAGCGTCGTGATGTGGACCTTGCCCGCGTCGTAAAACTTCGTGATGCCCTCCATCAATGGCAGCCGGATGCCGTGGCCGAGTTCGACGTTTTCAAAACCGAGATCAATCAGTTCCTGCAGCATCTCTGCGCCGTCGTGGTGACGGCCGGAGTTCCAGCAGGTAGAGCAGGACAGCATTAGTTGAAAGTCGGAGGGTGAGAATGAAATGCCGCGGACAGGCCGCCCGCATTCCACTCTCAACGCTCAACCCAAAACTCTCAACCTCATCCGGTCACTTTGCCCACGTAATCAACCGCAGCTCGTGCGCTTGGATCAAATTCGGATGCGTGGGGATGACGCGGACGTTGAGGCCGTAGGTACCGCTGTCGGTGGCCGGAACCGCGCCGGTGTAGAGGTAATTTCCGTCCTCCAGCTTTTTCGTTTTGGCCAAGGTGCTCATGACCGGCTTCACGATTTCGTTGTTCACCGCCTCGCCGGAGTAGGCCTGCACGATGACGTGATCCGGTTCCACCGGACCGATATGCACGACGGCTTCGACCATGATCGTTTCGCCCACAAGCACGCCGGCGGGTTTGGCTTTCACCTGCACGTCGGCGATGCGCACCTGCGGCCAGTATTTGCGCGTGGAGTCTTTCCATTTGGAAACTTCGACGGCTTTTTTGCCGCCGTCCGCGGCGAGTGTGCGATGCGCTTTGGCCGCCGGCTCGTAAAGGCGTTCCGCGTATTCGGTGACCATCCGATGCGTGTTGAACATGGGCACAACGGTGCGAATCGACTCGCGCATAAGTTGAATCCACGCGACCGGCAGGCGGCCGTCCGGCTTCGCGTAATAGAGCGGAACGATCTGCGTCTCGAGCAGTCGGAACAGGCTCGACACGTCCACGTCATCCTCGAAGCGGGTGTCGATCGGGTCGGTCGTCTCGGGAATTTCCTCGCCGATCGCCCAGCCTGATTTTTTGTTTTGCGCGTAGGCCTCGCACCACCAGCCGTCGAGGACGGAGAGATTCAGCCCGCCGGACGGGGGAAGTTTCATGCCGCTCGTGCCGCTGGCTTCGAGCGGACGCCGGGGATTGTTCAGCCACAAATCGACGCCTTGATACAGACGCCGCCCGACGTAGTGATCGTAGTTTTCGATGAAAACGATCCGGTTCTCAAACTCCGGCATCCGCGTGTATTGATACACTTTCTGGATGAACTGTTTTCCCGGCTCGTCTTTCGGATGCGCCTTGCCGGCGAAAATAAATTGCACCGGTCGCTCGGCGTTCGCGAGGAGCTTGTGCAGCCGCTCGGGATCGGAGAACAAAAGCGTCGCGCGCTTGTAGGTCGCGAACCGGCGCGCAAAGCCGATCGTCAGCACTTCGGGATTGAGCATGCGCGAGACGTGCCGGATGTTTTCCGGGCTTTCTCCCAGCCGCGTCCGCTGCGCGCGGATGCGCTCGCGCACGAACTCGATCAGGCGCGCTTTCAGCTTTTGGTGCGTCAGCCAGATGTCCTCATCGGGAATGTCGAGCACACCGCGCCAGAAATCGGGATCGACGAGATGCTCCTCCCATTCCGGCAGATATTTGTCGTAAAGGTCGCCGAACTCCGGCGCCATCCACGTCTTCGTGTGGATGCCGTTGGTGATGCTCGTGATCGGCACTTCATTCTGCGGCACGCCCGCCCACACATCTTTCCACAGGCCTTGCGAGACGCGCCCGTGCAACTCCGACACGCCGTTCGCGTGGCGGCTGGTCCGCAGCGCGAGGATCGTCATCGAAAATGGTTCCGCCGGATTGTTTCGGAGTTGCCCGAAGCTCACAAACGTCGGCCAGTCGATCCCCACCTTCGCCGGATAATCGCCGAAATATTTCTTCATCAACTCCAGCGGAAAGGCGTCGTTGCCCGCCGGCACCGGCGTGTGCGTCGTGAAAATATTCGCCGAGGCGACGATTTGCAGCGCGGAGTAAAAGTCCAGCCCCGCCGTCGCCACCTGCCGCCGGATCAACTCCAGGCTGATAAACGCCGCGTGCCCCTCGTTCATGTGATA
>JANXWU010000180.1 GCA_025350985.1 Spartobacteria bacterium
ACGCGGCGTCGCTCCTTCAGGGTTTCCCCCATTGAGAAAAATTCTCGACTGCTGCCACCCGTAGGTGTCTGGACCGTGTCTCAGTTCCAGTGTGGCTGGTCGTCCTCTCAGACCAGCTACCCGTCATAGCCTTGGTGAGCCATTACCTCACCAACTAGCTGATAGGCCGCGGGCCCATCCGGAAACGTCAGGTTGCCCCGACTTTGGCGTCCCGAAGATGTCTTCGGTAGCCACATGCGGTATTAATCCGCCTTTCGGCGGGCTATCCCCCATTTCCGGGCAGGTTGCCCACGTGTTACGCACCCGTTCGCCACTGAACTTCACCTGTATTGCTACAAATGAAATTCCGTTCGACTTGCATGTCTTATCCACGCCGCCAGCGTTCGTTCTGAGCCAGAATCAAACTCTCCGTAGAAAGTTTGTGTTGCGTGTTGCTAACAACGCACAACTAAATCTGACCGATCCTAATCCGACTGACCGAAGTCAGCCGGGTTCGTATGGTCTAAATATTTGAATACTCAAAAATTTGACGTGTAACGCACAATTCAATTTTTGCTGTCGATCTGACCGTTCTAAGTTTCGATGACGTGCCGCCGGGTTTCGCAACCCGGCTTTCGCCAATCGAGACCAGAATCAAACTATCAAAGACCATCGGCCCGCTCAGACTTCAGTCGGCAAAAATAACTCAATCATTCGCAACTCGCATTGCAGAGGATGAAGCCACTCGCCCGCCTAAAATCCGAAGAACCAACTTCCTGGTTGGAAGCTCCCCCTATCGTGCGGGGACGTGAACCTAGCGAAAATCGTTTTTCGGTCAACAGCGAATTTGAAATTTCTTTCATAATTTGCCGCCGACCCAATTTTCTCAGGCCCCCCTGCGTTTAACAGGGCGGCGAAAGTAGCAAGATGCCCGAGTTCGTCAAAAAGTTTTTTGGGAAATCTTTGCGTCTTCTCGAAAGGCGCATAAACACACGATTCCGCGCCCACCATCCGACCCGTCCGAACACATTTTGTCTTTTGGAAAAGTAGCGCTGCCGCGCGCGAAGCGCCGGATGGCGCGCCCCGACGACAAAACACGCCAGTTTCCGTTTTTCAAAACACCGGCCCCGCGGAAAGCCGCGTGCGTCGCGAAGAGCGAATTTGCCAATCAATCGTGATCTTCCACAGGGCCGCTGGTCGAGTGCCGGGGAGCGGTGATCGGCGCCTCTTTGAACGGGGTTTCGAGAACTCCGGCCGAAGTTCGAAGCGGACAATTTACTCGCCACCACTGTTTTCCCGCCAAGCCCAAGACGCACGCGAGCAGCAGCCAAACCATAAAAATCTGCTCCTGTCGCGTCAGTGAAAACATGCCGCTCAGTTCGTCACCCTTCCGCCAAGTTTATACGATTTAAAACAGTGCCTGATCTTTGCGTTGTAAAAACGGCCCTTTGAATCTGCGTCCAAAAATGCGCGGTGGATTTCGGGCAGCACATCGAGATAGCGCCACACGGCACCGGAGCGAAACTCGACATCCAATGTTCGCTTCACTTCATCGTAGCTCACCGCTGCGATCACGGAAGATTTCACTTCCTCGCGGAATGGCGCGGTTACTACCCCCACCCTCTCCGTTTGAGCACTGCCGAAAAGCTGCGGCAGCGATGACCACGCCAGAAAAATGACGAGAACTACAGCTCTCCGTTTGGTGCTTTTCAATTTCCTCCTGTCCACGCGTCTTTGTATAGCCTGCCAAACGGCGAGCCAACGAAATTCCACCCGTCGGTTTTTCCAATTTACAATCCGTGTCGCCGCTCTAAATTACGCCTCCCAAAAAGCTCGTGTGGCGAAACTGGCAGACGCGTACGTCTCAGAAGCGTATGGGGTAACCCGTGGAGGTTCAAATCCTCTCGCGAGCACCACTGGCATTTCGATTTCAGATTCCAGATCGTAAAAGGCGGCCATCGAAAATCTCGCGCCATCCCGAAACCCGGACACGATCCGGCAACTGTTCAACTCCATCGCGCGGCGTTACGATCTCGCGAATCACATTCTCAGCGGCGGGCTCGATCACCTGTGGTGGCGGCACGCAGCAAAAGTCGTGGCGGACTTGAAACCCGCATCCATCCTGGATCTGGCGACCGGCAGTGGCGATTTTGCGCTGGCGCTGGGAAAATGCAATCCGCAAGCCACCGTCGTCGGCGTGGATTTTTCCGCGGAAATGCTCAGGCGCGCACAAGCCAAAGGTCTGCAAAATCTCATTCTCGCGGATGCGCTGCGGCTTCCATTCCAAAGTGCTTCTTTTGACGTGGTCGCGGTCGCCTACGGCTTGCGCAACATGGAGTCGTGGAGTGACGCCTTGCACGAAATGCGGCGTGTGCTGCGCGCCGGCGGTCATGTGCTGATTCTTGACTTTTCCATCCCGACCTGGCAGCCGATGCGCGCGATTTATCGCCTCTATCTTCACCTGTGCCTCCCCATGCTGGCCGCCGTTTTGACCGGCGAGAAGTCAGCGTATCGCTACCTCGCAGACTCGATCGAAACCTTTCCGCAAGGCGAAACGATGAAGTCGCTTCTACACGCTTGCAATTTCAAGCACGTCCTTTGGAAACCACTCAGCGGCGGCATCGTTTCGCTTTACCTAGCTCAAGTCGAGGGCGGCTGAACACGACGCATCTTCACTTCAACTCGATCGGTTTTGTTGGCAATGAAGGACTCGCGTTCGGCGCAGGCGTCCCGGCACCTTGCGTCAGCGAAAGTTGCAGCGCGCTTTCGTCGGGATCGTTAACCACAAACGTCAGCACCTGATCATCCGCCACGGCAAACCACATGCCATCGGGTGTCTTCGCGCCCACGGTGAGCTTGTGTGCTTTTCCGCCAGCTTTGAACTTGATCGTGACCGCAGGGTTGGCAAACCCATGCTCCGGCACCGCCGGGCCCACCCATCGCACCGCCCGCAGCGAAGCCAGCGTGTTCACCAGCGATTCGGCATTAATTTTGTTTAATTCACCGTCCGTCTTCGCAAGCTTCCACTCTCCTTTTTCCCGCACGATCTCGAGAGGCGGTCGAGCGGATTTCGTCACTGCTACTGCCTCGATTGCCGTCGGTTTAAACTCGAACACCTCCAAGTCCCGCCATTGCGACACATCGGTGGCCATCGCTTCCAAAACCGACTTATTCAACGAAACGACAAACGGCTCGTCCTCCAGTTTCGCGTAAACGATTTCTCCTTCCGTCCGGCCAAAATGGACGCTGACGATTGACTTTTCACCGGCCGTCGTTTCCGAGGTGTTCTCGCTCGCGTAGGCGCTGAAAGTCAATTTCATCGCAGCCTTGTCCAGCCCGTATTTTGGCAGCTCCGAAGCCGAGTCCACGACGAACGCCACCACTTCCTGACTCTGTAAATTCGCCGCCAATCGGCGCACCTCCGCTCCATTGGCGGGCTTATCGCCGGCGCTTTTAATCAGCCAATTTTCCTCCTTCCGCGCGAGCACGATTGGCTCCCTGCCTGCCGGCTCGAGACGAATCCGATCCACCGAATCCAAGTTCAGCCGCAGCAGATGTTTGTCCCGGATGTCGTTCGGCTTCGTGCTCAAAATATCCGCGACGCTCTTTGGCAAAACATAAACGCCGTCCCGCGTCGAGAGCTTCGCATACAACTTCTCCTTCTCCTTTTCCGGGGCCTGTCCGATCTGCAAAATCGCCGGCTTTTCCTTTCCCTCGGCGAACAGCATCACCGTCCCACGCGGTTCCGCCAGCCCCGTAGTCGCGGCTTTAGCCTCGTTTTCGGAAACGAAAGAATCGATGCGCGCGTTCACGGCTTGCGCGATCACATCGGAAACCTTCTGGTCATCGGCGCGCGCGTTCAGCGGCTTTTCGAGCTGCCAGTGATCTCCTTTTTTGACCGCGACCAATTCGCCCGCCGCCGACTTTATTTCAAACTTGTGGATCTGGGTCGTGTTGAGTTCCGTCAGCTTGTGATCGCGAAATTCGTCCGCGCTTTTCGCCACCAACTTTTTCAATTCCTCGTCGATCACAAACACGGTCTGCCCATTCTCCAGCCGCGCATAAACCTTTCCCGGAACCGCCGCGTCTTTCCCAAACAAAATCTCCGGCGGCGCCTCTTTGCCGGCGAACTTCAGCCGCACCGCCGGGGTGGCGAGACCAAAATCCCGGACCCGCTCCGCCGCCCCTTTTTCGCTGGCGGGAAAGGTTTGCTCGCTCTTCAACAACTCGGCACTCCCCAGAATCCGCTCGACCGCCACATCGTCCGCACGATCTTTCACCGGCGCCACCAGAAACCAGTGGCCGTCGCGTTTGCGCAGCTCGATTTTCATCTCGTTGTTGGCAATCGCGATGGCGTCAATTTTCTGGCGATCAATCTTCACGACGCGACCTTTCCGCTCCTCCAGTTCGCGGGTGGTCGGCCACTGGAAATATTTGGCGAAAACAAAAAGTCCGGCCACTGCGAGCAGCAGCAGAAACGTGGAGCGCAATTTCATTTTGAAAAAAAGGTTGCCGCAACCGGTTTAACGACGACGCCGCAGCCAGACGAAGATTCCGACGAGTGCCGCGGAAAAAGGAATCAGTCCCGGCAGCGGCACGAACCCGAGAAATTTCACCACCGGCATCGCATTCAACGCCGCGCCGACACCGGGCACATTGCCGAAAAATCCGCCCCAGGTCAGCAGCGCGATCTTACGCATCTGGTCGTCGCTCAGGTTCAGCGCGAACTGCTGCTTCACCTTCGGCGCGATGCCCATTAACTCTTCGCGAGCCAGCAGCCAGTTGAGCGAGTTGATCACAAAATCAATATTCACATCCGCCTGTTGCAGCGCCGCGCTCGTCAGGAAAACGCTGTTGCCCACCACGACCATGCGGCCCGAATCGACCTTGATGCGCGGGTCCGCCGTCGCGCCTTTCTCCGCCGTGACCGCAATCGTCAGCGGCGTCGCGCGGTCGCGATTCGGATTGAAAGCCGCGTGTTCCAAGTCCGCCAAATCCGCTTCGCCCCAGTACCGTTTGTCCGTCACCTCCGCGGCCGGCATCAGCCGCAAACCATGTGCTGAAGCCACTTCCGGGTTGATCGTCAGCGATTGCGTGCCGCCGAGAAACGCCGCCGTCACGCCCTCCAGTTTTTTCGTGACCGGATTGCTGGTGGAAAACTGAGCCGGCACATCCAGAATCGCGCGCGAGAAATTTTCGAGCATTTTCCCCTCGACCACGAGCTTGCCCACGCTCATCACGCGATCCGCGTCGCGCGTGATCCCCTGGTCGCGCAGCCACTCGCTCAAGTGCTGGAGCTTCGCCGCGGGATCAAGCGCGAGGAAAAGCCGTCCCTTTTTCTCCCAATATCCGCCAAGCATTTTTAGTTCGCGCTCGGTGAAATCATATTTTGAGCCGAGCACGAGCAGCGCCTTTGCATCGTCGGGCACGCGCTCGACATTCATCAGGTTCAGCGCGCCCAGTTGGATGTTTTCGTGGCTGATGAAGTCACTGATGACTTTGAGTTCCTCGCTGCTCAAATCGAACTCGCCGTGTCCCTGCAGCACGTAAACTTTTTGCTGCGCCTCCTGCGTCAGCTCGACCAGTCCGCCGGTAATCGCCTGCTCGCCCTTGAACGCCCGCAGTCGCGGCGGCTGCCCCATCATCGCACCGCTGAAATCGTAATCGGCCATGTCATTCGCGCTGACCACTTTCGTCCGATCTCCGTAAACGAGGACGACGACGTTTTCTGGCGCGAGTTTGTATTTGTTTGCGACGTCCTTGGCGTGCGCGAGATCGCGAAACACGTCCACCGTTTCGACCTCGAATTTTCTTTTCGACGCGTGCTGGTATTCCTTCAACAACGTATCAACGTCACCGAAAATATCCGCTCCGGTCGGCGCGGGAAAAAAGACAAACGCTTTCACTGGCTTTTGCAAATTTTTCAAAACAGCCCGGGTCTTGTCAGCCAGTTGGTACTTCTGCGAACGGGTGAAATCCCAGCGCTTGTAATGGTTGAACGCCAGCACGTTCACCATCACCACGAGTGCCGCCACCAGGACGATTTGCAGCAGCACGTTGACGCCGATTTGCAGGCGTTTGATGTGGAAGGTTTTCGGGGTCGGGTCGTTGTCCATTCGGCAAAAATGCGCGTGTCAGAGCTTCCACTTCCGCGATTGGAAAACCTGATACGTGAGCACCAGCATCAACGTGG